>MPNB01000042.1 GCA_002238805.1 Rhodothermaceae bacterium bin80
CGTGACCAAGCCACCACCCCCTCGAATTGATACCTCAGACGTACGCAAACCAGGGCCATGACGCCCTTAACTCAGCCGAAATAGGTGTTTTCTGGCAGACACTAAGTAGTGAAGTTTCTGGCGTATTTTTGGCTGCCCCACGCAGGTGGGGATATACCCGACGCGAAGGCGGGGTTAGCGTCGCCATAACTGGCTGCCCCACGCAGGTGGGGATATACCTTATGCCGCACGTACTTTCTAAGGGGCGTCAATGGCTGCCCCACGCAGGTGGGGATATACCCGACTACGCTAACCTTTATCTGCCAACGCGCTAGGCTGCCCCACGCAGGTGGGGATATACCCAAGCCTGCCCGACTGTTCATGCGTGAGGCCATGGCTGCCCCTCGCAGGTGGGGTATACCTTCTAGGCCACGCAACCTGCTCAATCGCACTCCGTGCGGGCTGGGCTGAATTATCGGGGAGTTAGGCTATTGTAACAAAATGGGTAAGAGGGTTTACTATACTGAGAATTTGATCTTGAACAAGCTCTTGTTGGCAAATGCAGTTATTCCCTGATCGGCGGTGCCCCAGTTGCTTCGAGCGCACTGGTGAGTGCTGGGATCATGTCCTGCTCGAAGGAGGCCAGTGCAGATTCCAGTTCTTCGAGCTGTGTGCGACCAGTCTCTAGTGATTGTTCGTGCAGTTCAGTCGGTCCATATGTCGTACGGAGGCCGCTCTGTCCAACAGACAGTCTCGACATCACAGTAGGTGCATTACGCTCACCTGCTGCACCTTTTGCACCGTAACCGCTCAAACTTCGTCGGATGTCTAGGAGTGTCGTACGTGCGGCATGCAACTCTGTGGTCAAATCGGCTGAAGGATTTGGGGCACGCAGGTGTGCAGTTTGCATGGCGTCCACCAGTTCGATGTGATCTGTAAGTGATCCTGACAGGAGGCTTGCACGCTGCATGAGCGAAGCGGCCTGGGTTCTGTATTCAGCGATTTCACTGGGGGTACTACCGGCAAGTGCAGGCGTGCGCAGCAATTCGACCTGGAATGTAACGGGGTCGGACAAGACAGATTCCACGCCATCACTGACACGTACCAGCGTGGCAGTGTAGCTGCCGGGTGTAGCGAGATAGCCGCCTTGGCCAAATCCTCCACCGGAGGAACCAGGCGTAATTACAGCGGGGGAAGGGTATCTCAGATTCCAAGTGACCCGGTGCATGCCCTTTGAAGTACTTCCAGCAACTCGCCCGGCAACCTGTCCAGATTCATCACGAACAATCACGTATACCTTGTCGGTAACTTCGTTACGTTCGGCTTCAAGTGCATCCCATCCCGGGAAGGGGATATCATTTTCACCGGCCTCTTTCTCGCTTTCTTTGCGGGCTTGTTTCAGCGTTGTCGAACTTTCGCGGAGGTAATAGGTGAATGTTGCTCCAAAGGGTGGATTGGGAGCGGCAAAGTAGTCTGTACCCTGTGATCCTCCTGCAACATCGCGCTCCACATATAGCTTGGCAGTACGCGGTGTAAACAGATGTGCATCACCGGCAAGCAATTCTGCACTGACGTCACGAAGCGGGGTGTAGTCATCAAGCACAAAGAATCCACGGCCGAAGGAGGCCGCTACAACATCGTTCTCCCGTCGTTGGATCGTAATATCACGGAATGAGATCGTCGCGTCAGATGCAACTTTTATCCACTCCGTTCCACCATCCACAGTAAAGTATATCCCAAATTCAGTGGCGGTGAAGAGCAGGTCGGGGTTAACGTGGTCCTGTACGATACGCCAAATAAGTGTTCGGTCAGGGAGATTGCCAGTGATCGAAGTCCAGGAATGCCCGCGGTCACTGCTCTTGATCAAATAAGGAGATAAATCCCCGAACTTATGGTTGTCCAGTGCCGCATAGACAACGTCGACATTATGCAGGTCGGCGTAAAGGTTATTAACAAACGCGGTTGACGGAATACCATTAGTACTTCCGACTTCTATTGTTCGCCATGTTTCACCATCATCCTCAGTGACCTGGATCAGGCCATCATCGGTTCCTGCATACAGGAGACCGGCTTGAAGTGGAGACTCTGCGAGGGACGTAATCGTGTTGTAGATCGACATGGCGTTGAAGTCCCATGGATTATCGTAGCTCTGTACACGTCCCATGATGGGCAGAGCAATACGCTCTTGGTCACGAGTCAAGTCACCAGAGATTGCGGTCCAGCTGTCGCCCCGGTTTGTCGATTTCCAGACGCGGTAAGATGCAAAATAGAGCGTGGTTGGGGAGTGGGGACTCACAACAATGGGTGCATCCCAGTTGTAGCGTTCATGTTTTTCACCGGGGCCAGCCTGGGGTTGGATCAAAGTTTGTTCTCCCGTAACGAGATCCACACGGCTTATACGCCCCTGCTGTGCTTCAGCGTAGATGATATCCGGATTTCCAGGTTCGGTGGCAGGTTGGTGTCCGTCTGCACCGAGTGTCTTGAACCAGTCGGCATTGCGTATACCATGACGATTATCTGTGCGGGATGGACCACCGTGTGAACCATTGTCTTGTGTACCGCCAAATATGCGATAGAATGGTTCTGAGTCATCAACTGCAACCTTGTAGTACTGGGTGATCGGCAGGTTGCTGATAAAGCGCCAGGATTCTGTTCCGTCGAACGTTTCAAAAAGTCCGCCGTCCGTGCCCATGAGGATATAGTTCGGATCATCCATACGGAACGCAATTGCATGGTTATCTGAATGCTTGTCGCTTTCGCTCATGCGATAAAATGTACTCCCATGATCATGGGACACCTGTGTGCGCACGTCCATGAGATATATGGTCCCTTCTCTGTGCGGTGAGGCATATAGTTCTTGATAGTAGTGGGGACCGGTTGCGCCGCTTACTGTATCCGACATTTTTTTCCAGGATGCTCCACGATCGTCCGACATAAAGATTCCGCCCGTTGTCAGATCAAGCTCAATTGCCGCATAAATGATATCTGGGTTCTGTGGCGAGATCGCGAGTCCAATTTTGCCCAGATTTGATTTGGGTATCCCGCGCGTCAGAGCTGTCCAGGTAAGTCCTCCGTCAGTGCTTTTGTGCAATCCACTACCGGGGCCGCCTCCCATGTACGCAGCTACATTTCGATGTCGCTGCCATGTAGCCGCATAGAGTACGGCGGGATCGCGTGGATCAATCACCACATCAGTTACTCCCACCCATTCATCATCCCCCAATGTTCGTTCCCATGATTCTCCGCCGTCAACACTTATGTAGAGTCCACGCTCGCCGCCGCTGTTCCACAGGGGGCCCTGTGCGGCTACCCAGATGACATCGCTATTGTCGGGGTGAACAATGATGCGGGAGATGTGCTCGGACTCCTTGAGTCCCATGTTTTTCCATGTTTTCCCCCCGTCATCGCTGCGGTAAATGCCGTCACCATAAGCTACATGGCGTCCGCCCACATTCTCGCCAGTGCCGACCCAAACCGTATGGGGATTACGGGGGGCGAGCGTTAGCGCTCCAATTGAGTAGGATGCCTGGCCGTCAAACAGTGATTCCCAAGTCGTGCCGGCGTTGATGGTCTTCCATACGCCTCCACTTCCTACAGCGACATACCATATGTTATCGTCGGCGGGGTGCATTGCAATGTCAGCAATGCGCCCAGAAGTAAAGGCGGGCCCCACGTTGCGTAACTTCAGAGCCGAAAAATCGGTCTCGCCTATCGGGTTATCCTGCGCGGAAGCAGGTAACGCGATTAGCAGTACAAGGGCGGTGAGTATACGAAGGGCGTAGGTCATTTTTCGATTTGGTTTGCATAAGTCCTCGTTAAAGATAGGTCTTGCTTTGTTGTGAGCATAATTTAACGCAGATGTATGATCTGCCGGTCTGGGACTAGGCTGATTCGTCTGGCAATATACTTTACCCGCAAGTGTAAATACCGGTAAGCTCCGAATATGAGTATGATTCGGGTTCCCTTGTCCAGTTTTGACGGACGCTGTCAGATGCTTGATAGAGCGATCTCATCACCTCGTTCCAGGTTGTAGCGTGGAGTAATTCTGCAGCTATGGGAGGCGTCGGTGATTGAGGCAGGGCAGGCGTTCACGCAATTGATCCTGGTATGTGAAGTTCAATTCACTGCTGATCACACACGCTCGGTCTGGAGCTTGCGCGAGAATCTGTCCCCAGGGATCGATGATCACGGAGTGCCCAAAGCTTTCACGCTCGGCATTGTGATGACCAAACTGGGCAGGAGCGATCACGTAGGCAAGATTCTCAATTGCACGGGCCCGCAGCAGTGTCAGCCAGTGATATGCTCCGGTCCGCCATGTAAAGGCCGAGGGTACAAAGAGTACCCGTGCACTGCGTTTCACCAGTACCCGATACAGTTCTGGAAAGCGCAGATCATAACAGATGCTGAGCCCCATGGTAGCTCCGAATGCTTCAAAGGTTACGGGCTCTTTCCCCGCTGCGATGTAACGGGATTCTACAAATGAATGAGCGTCGTCTAGCTGGATGTCGAACAGATGAATTTTATCATAGCGTGCGATCATTTGGCCCTCAGGCCCAAATACCAGACACGTGTTTGTAACCCTATCATCGGCTGCAAGCGGGACAGTACCCCCAACGATGTAGATGGAGTTTGAGCGGGCCAGCTCCCGTAGCAATTGTACTGCGGGTCCATCCTCGAGATTTTCGACGGCATGGATCTTATTTCCCTCCCGATCCAAGTATGAAAAGTTCTCAGGAAGAGCCACGAGTTGTGCGCCAAGCTGCACGGCATCTTCGATCAACAGCTTCGCCTGTGCCAGATTGGTATGAATGTTCTGGCCTGAGCAGAGCTGAATGGCCGCTATGTGTGGATTGATCATCGGATAAAAAAGATTTGGTAACGTATCATAGCAGTATATCCAACCAGATAACTCCTCAAATTGATGCGCATACTGATCACTGCATTGTTCGCTGTCTTTTGCTTGTTTGGCTGCAGCAATATGGAGCCGGAGTCCGGCAATAACGAATCTGAATCCAATAGGCTCACCGCTGAGGCAGAGGCACGTCTCTCGGCTACGGAAGGGGGGCGAATGGTACTGCGTGCAATTGAAGCACACGGGGGATTGGATGCTTGGCATAATGCGGAGACGAGCGCCTATATCTGGGGTTTCGTAGGAGGGACGCGGACCAGATTGGTAGCCCACAATCGCACTCGGCAGGTATACCACGATATTTTAGCCCTTGCAGGGGAAGCAGTACAAGACGGTGCTCAAATGGCTTGGGATGGTTCAGATGCCTGGATTTACCCAGATTCTCTGATGGGTATGGCGAACCCGAGATTTATGACGACGACGGGTTACTATTTTCAGTCCATCCCATTTGTCCTGGCGGATCCGGGGCTTCATTACGAGGCACTTGCTCCGGCGCTTCTGGATAGTATAGAGCACCAGATGGTGCGAGTAACTTTCGAGGATGGTATAGGTGATGCGTATGGTGATCACTACACACTGTACATTCATCCAGAGACGTATATGGTGAGTGCTCTCCGGTACCGTTCAACCTTTGGTCGGGGGCGCCCAACCATTGATGAGAATATGCGGGAAACTCTGCTGTACTACAAAGATTACGTAACAGTTGATGGCTTGACTACCCCGACTCGGTTTGAAGGCTACGGATTTTCCGAGGGTGCAAAGGGGAACCAGTATTATAGTGCAGAATCCAGCGAGCACTCTTTTTCTGCACCTTTTGATACGACCCGTCTGGTGATGCCTGACGGGGGGCGCGTCCAATCAATGCCTCCAGCTGCCGGCGAGCAATAGCTGTGTCTGTATACCCTTTCAGGACGAAAACATGGTGTGTTTACACGGCTGATTCCATGTGATCTTCAGCATGGCACATTGTTTTTTTGGCTCAAATACTGTTCGTGAAGGGAGTAGTCGTGACTCTTTTCACATACTGTCGAGTCTGAGTTCAATTGTGGAGAGATGATATATCCGCACTCCATCGTAGCAGTCGGGCCACTCGTGCAGTGTACTGCACATGTTTGGGATGCTGTCGATGCGAGCATTGATTTTCAAATAAAGTCTGGATAGCATAATAGTTCTATGGAATTACTAATTTCGTTTGATTGTGCTAACTTAGTAAAGTGCTAACCATCGTCTAACCATGGCAGGAAAAAGAGAACTCAATAGGCGTGAATTTATCGCCACCACTAGTGGAGCTGCTGCTGCGGCTGCTATTCTTCCTCGGCGGGTCCTCGGAGGACCGGGTCGTGTTGCACCCAGTGACAGAATAAATGTCGCGCTCATTGGCTCCGGTACGCAGGCTTTACGCCAGCTAATGGGCGACTGGCTGCCAAGAGAAGACCTGAGTCTGGTTACGGTGTGCGATCCCAATACGGATTCGGAGGATTATCGTGACTGGAGCCCGCATGGTTTGCGTAATGCAGTTCGGAGATTTCTGAATAAGCCTGGCTGGGGATCTGAGACAGGTATTCGGGCTGGCCTCATGGCGGGTAAGGAATTGATAGAAGGCTACTATGCGAATGAGCGTGGGCAGGGTGACTGGAGCGGTCTGAAGCTCTACGCGGATTACAGGGAGATGCTGGCTGAGTCAGAGGGCATTGATGCTGTGATCGATATGACACCGGAGCACCTTCATGGCGTGGTAAACATTGCAGGTATGAAGGCAGGTAAAGCGGTGATTTCCCACAAAGTTCTGGCCAATACGCTGCATGAGGTGCATCATACGGTTCGAACGGCCAAGGAGACCGGTGTTACTACGCATTTAATGGCTTGGAATAACGACCCGGGTCTGTATCAGTTGTGGGAATGGCTTGATCAGGGTATCATCGGCAAAGTGAAGGAGGTACATAACTGGTCGAATCGTCCAGTCTGGCCCCAAGGTTGGATGGAAAATCCCAAGGAAGCAATGCCAATCCCCGAAGGTCTGGACTGGAGTCTGTGGCTGGGTTGTGTACCGGATAGACCGTACCACATTGATTATACACACGCACTGTTTCGGGGGTGGTTTGAGTTTGGCAGCGGTTGCCTGGGAGATATGGGGCAGTACAGTCTATGGAGGACGTACCGAATGCTGAATCCTGGTCCCGTGGTCAGTGTTCAGGCAAATGCCGCTACGGGGGCAGTTATTGTAGGGAATCAAAGCCAGTGGCGTCGCTCAGAAGTGGCATTCCCGTCAGCAAGTACAGTGCATTTTGAGCATAAGGATTTGGACATATTCTGGTATGATGGTGGCATGAAGCCGCGTGTACCGAAGGGGTTACTGGCACCGGGAGAGCGTCTCCCACGTGAGGGAGTGCTGTATGTTGGAGAGTACGGAACGATCATAGGGAATAATTTTCTTGCGACCGATTTTCGGCTGTTGCCTCAGAGTCGGATGACCGCTCTGCAGGGATCTATGCCTGCTGCTCGACCGGCAGAGGAAGTGAAGGATTCGGTTGACGAGTATGTGGATGCAATCCGCGAAGGTAAACAGAGCCGAGGTAGCTTCATTAACATCGCAGACTTGGCCGAGGCAACCTGTTTAGCCACGATTGCTTTACGCACCGGTGAGCATATTAGTTGGGATGCTGAGAATATGAAGGTGACCAGTGAAAATATCCCTCACGAACTCATGACACGTGATTATCGCGACGGTTGGGCGGTTTAGGCATGATTCACCCATCCGAGCTACGGGCGGTTATGCAGGAATTTGATTGGGCGGAACCGTTTCGGTGTATGGCGGGAGAGTAGTCCCAGGCAGGAATGTTGCTGTGGAAGGGTAGTTTTGTATTATCAGCCCTTGAGGGTGCACTTGTTCGATAGATCTGTTTTCGGGTCTGTGAGTAGAGGCCTCTTTCCGATCACGTCTCCTTTTAAGAATTAGGATGTGCGATCCTACTTATTATTTTTTGGTCTTCCATGGAATCTGGTAAGCTTAAAACGTTGAGTAGGATTGGCAAGGTGTTCTATTTTGTGGGGTGCGTAGTCGTGACAGTTTCTTTTGTGTTCGTGCTCTTTCGCATAGTTATAGGGGGTGGAGGTTGGGGGATGCTTATTGCTCTGGTTCCCATCCTGTTTTATGGAGTGCTAATTATGGCAGGTGGCTTGCTTTTCCAGTGGCTCCCGCAAGCGTCAGAAACCTTGACGAAAATCCTAAATAACCTAGAGAGATTGAACGAGGGGATGGAGAAATTGGCGAAACCACCGGGGGTTGATACGTCGGTGAGGGAATCGGATGGCGAAGACATCTAGGTTATTTGTCGGAGTCTCCATTTTGTTTGTCACTGGGCGTGATCAACTTTCGGGCTAAGTTCGTCAAGTGCAAACCAGTCTTTGTTTCGGAGCTTCTCGATCTATCGAACTTGGACTGCAGTCACAGCTCGCCATCTGCTTTGGCTCGTTCAGGAGCGCTTATGCTTCATGGTAGCCGTCTTCGCGGTTTCATCTATCAAAAGGGAGCACGGAATTCAACGTATGGGAATTACCCGTTTAAGTGAAACTTTGTTGCTGATTACTTAGATCTCCGTTTGGTCGGCTTTGCCTGAAAAAGAACCCTAGCCACTTCTTTGGGGGGGCTTGCCACGATAGAACGGATTGATCGCCGGTGTATTGGATCGTTTCTCCAAAAGTCGTTGTCGCTCTTGTTCTTTGGGTTGTTCTGAGTTGAGTGCAGTTTTCATCATGCTTTCCTCTGCCGTTAGTTCAATATTCTGGGTTGTGACTGATTAAGTTTCAGTCTTGATCGCTGCGTTTGCGCTGACGAAATTCTGAATAAAGAATTCTACCAACAATCAATATTGCTATTGTGGGAGCCAGATACTCCATTCTCCCGTATTCTAAGGAAATTCTGTAAAGACTCTTAATCAATTCAATTAAACCACCACCTGATACAACTTCAACTAAGAATGCAAGGCCAAGAGAAACTGTAAGCAATTTTTTAGTTGCATCGTAGATAGTGTCAGCCCAATTTTGGACTATCTCATGTTGTTCCTCGTCCCGCGTAGTTTCATTAAGACTTTTAGCAATAGCTTCGCCTATTTCTTTATCATCACTCATTTCCTACATATTAATTCGTTTTTCTTTCTCTGAAAAATGTTTTAAAATCAATTCGTCTGATATTACAGCATAAAACCCATTATCTCGTACCGTCTTATACCAAGGAGTATCAAGGGCATGGGTTAGGTTCACCATTTCTGCCGGAGAAAATTGTTTGTAATAATCCCAAACCTTTTTCACTATTTTTTCGACTTCCGAGTCTTTGATTAAAGACCAGCTAAAAAATTTGTTTTTTTCGTGATTGAATTCAAGGATTCTATGGGTTATTCGTTTTCGACCAAATTTCTTTAGTTGGTCGTACAAAGACGGAATAACAGGACCATACTGCCAAGCCTCAATACGATCATAAAATAATTTTTTTTCTTTGGCAACCATTGTCCAGCCATACGCAAAATAGACCAGCTTCTGCATAGACAAATTGCTCAGGAAAATTTTTTCTCTCTTCGAGCAATCAATGAAATAATTTACAACAGCACTGGCATGACATAACCCGCCTCGTCTCCCTCTGTCTCCTGAAATGCTTTGATTGGTTCGTAACATTGGAAATGTGTGACAGTATCAGGAAGACCTACTACAGTTATCTATATATCTAGATCCACAAAAGTTCGAGCATTCACGTCGGGTTGCTCGCTAAATATAACAACTGCAAAGAAGCATAGGTTCGCTACCTGTGCTGATGCTTCATCAGGAAACAAGTCCTGTAATTGTAACAGCGTTATTCCGTCTCTGTACGAACGTCCCGGCTTTGCGCAGGATTACACTTGCTTCATCCGTCGCATTTTATGCGTAATCGGCAACAAAGTTTTATTTAAACGGGTAATTCCCTTCGCGAAACTGGTTGAGATTGGCCGGGATCGGTTTTGAACCAGCCCACCTAGAGGGTGATCACATAGCGTACGCCAGATTGTGCTGTTGTCTATGTTCGGGCAGGAGAGCATACCAGTAATGGTCTGGATAAAACTCGTTCTGGTTAACCAGATCTGTGTAATCAAACTCCATGACTCCACTTCGTCAGTTTCACCGCATACGAAACTTTTTCAGCTCCCTATGTCTTTCCCGAGAGGCCATGAGACATCCCATTAATCTTAAAATCCAACGCCGGGGTAGGCCATGGGGCAATTTCACGATCTTGGTTCGCCATAATGCGGTAAAAATGGACGGCGTGAGTGTTTCGAGGACTACATTCGCCTAGTTGACCTATAATCTGGTGCATCTCTGCAATTTATCAAGAAAGCATGTGACAATTTGTCACGATTCTGTGGAGTGGAATACTTTTGGTTCATTATATCTCCAAACACAAACATTGACAAAAAGGCAGATCAAACACAATGAACCTAAACAACTACACCGTTAAAGCACAGGAAATTGTCCAGAAGGCGCTGAAAATCGCCGCAGAGAAGAACCACCAGGGACTGGATCCAGCACATCTGCTGAAGGCGTTTCTGTTGGATCCCAACAGCATTGGCGTCACCATAATGCAGCGACTCGGTGCAGATTTGCAGGGCCTGCAAATCGAAGTGGATCAATTACTTGAAAAATTGCCCGTAGTCACAGGATCATCGGTTGAAGGTGGCTATCTGACTAGTGAATCCAAGCGCACATTTGACAAAGCACTTGAGGAGTCTCAGGCACTAAAGGATGAGTTTGTGAGCAGTGAGCACTTGCTCATTGCCTTAGCAGCGATCAGTGGGCCTGTAAGTCAGGCATTGGCACGTCGCGGTGTGACCAAGAAGGCAATACTGAGGATACTCAAGGACGTTCGAGGCAACCGGCGCGTCACCGACCAGCACGCCGAAGATCGCTACCGGGCACTGGAGCGCTTTACCCGTAACCTCAACGAATTGGCCTCCACAGGAAAGATTGATCCTGTAATAGGGCGTGATGAAGAGATTCGGCGTGTGTTGCAGATTCTTTCACGACGGACTAAAAACAATCCGGTACTTATCGGAGAGGCAGGTGTTGGTAAGACTGCGATCGCCGAGGGTATCGCAATTCGGATTGTGCAGGGGGATGTACCCGAAGGTCTAAAGTCCAGACGGCTGCATGCGCTTGATATGGGAGCTTTGATTGCAGGTGCCAAATATCGGGGAGAATTCGAGGATCGACTGAAAGCCGTGGTTAAGGAGGTTACCGATGCCAATGGCGAAATTCTACTCTTCATCGACGAGATCCATACTCTGGTGGGAGCCGGCGCTGCTGAAGGTGCAATGGATGCCGCCAATATTCTCAAGCCAGCCCTGGCAAGGGGCGATCTCCGTGCTATTGGTGCAACAACGCTGGATGAGTATCGAAAGTATTTCGAGAAAGACAAAGCACTGGAGCGAAGATTTCAGACGGTCTTGGTGAGCGAGCCTGATCTGGATGATGCAATTTCAATTCTTCGGGGTATTCGTGAACGCTACGAAGTGCACCACGGAGTGCGCATTACCGATGCTGCAATCGTTGCTGCCGCCCAATTGAGCAATCGATACATTGGGGATCGGCACTTACCGGACAAGGCGATTGATCTGGTTGATGAGGCTATGGCTCGTCTACGGACCGAGATTGATTCACTCCCAGAGGAACTGGATACACTGGAGCGGCAGATCAGGCAGCTGGAAATCGAACGCGAGGCCCTTAAGCGTGAACAAGACGAGGAGAAACTTGCAACGCTTGAAGAACAGTTGGCTAATCTGACAGAAGAGCGCAGCGGTCTGCGTGCGCGCTGGGATGAAGAAAAACGTCTCATTGCGGAGATTCGTAAGGCGAAAGAGCAGATAGAAGAGCTGCGAATCAAAGATGAAGCGCTCGTACGTGCAGGCCGTTATGAAGAAGTTGCCAAAATTCGTCACGGTACTATTCCTGAGCTCGAACGCCTAGTACAGGATGTCCAGGCCAGGCTCGCAGAGGTACAGATTGGTGGTGCGCTCCTGAAAGAGGAGGTGGATGCCGAAGATATTGCAGAGATTGTCTCGAAATGGACCGGTATCCCCGTTGCCCGGATGCTGGAGAGCGAGCGGATCAAGCTGCTCCGTGCAGAGGATGAACTTAGGCGTCGCGTGGTTGGCCAGGATGAGGCAATTGAGGCCATTGCACATGCCGTGCGCCGTGGACGGGCAGGTTTACAGGAGCAGGGGCGCCCAATCGGATCCTTCATCTTCCTGGGATCTACTGGTGTGGGCAAGACTGAACTGGCCAAAGCTCTAGCCGAATTTCTCTTTAATAATGAGCAGGCCCTGGTACGTATCGATATGAGTGAATATCAGGAACGCCATACTGTGAGCAGGTTGATCGGTGCGCCTCCAGGGTATGTAGGTTATGAGGAAGGCGGACAGCTGACGGAGAGGGTTCGGCGGAGACCCTATGCAGTGGTGTTGCTGGATGAAATCGAAAAAGCACATCCCGAGGTATTTAACATCCTCCTCCAAGTGCTAGATGAGGGTTGTCTGACGGACAACAAGGGGCGAACAACGGATTTCAAGAATACAATTGTGATCATGACCAGCAATCTTGGAAGTGATCTGATTCGTCAGCGGGTAGAGTCGGAAGTGACACCGGATCGTCAGACACTCCAACGTGAAATCATGGAGCTCCTGAAGGTGAGCGTGCGCCCGGAATTCCTGAATCGCATTGACGATATTGTATTATTCAATTCACTGGACAAAGATGCGATTCGTCAGATTGTGACGATCCAGTTTGCGCGTATTCAGCGGTTAGCACTGGAGAGCCATGAAGTATCACTCACGTTGACGGAGGAGGCTAGGGATTATCTGGCGGAGAAGGGTTATGATCCGGCATTTGGCGCGCGTCCGGTTAAGCGTATACTTCAGCGAGAGATAATTAATAGGCTTGCAGAAGAAATCCTCTCGGGTTGGATTTCCGGTGGTCAGACGGTTATCGTGGGTGCAGTTCCGGATGGCAGTGGATTAACACTTGAAACCGAGCCGATGGTTGCTGCATAGGGGTTGGAATAACGGCATTTACGGTCAAGTTCTCCATAATAAGGCGATTATGCACTATATTAGCGCATATTCCAACAGTCGGTCATGTTTGGAATACCGGTTATTAGGTTAGGGAACGATCGCTCATGTACTTAGGCAGACTTCTTATTCAAGGTTTTAAGAGTTTCGCCTCGACCACGGAGATGTGTTTTGATCCGGGGATCACCGCTATTGTTGGTCCCAATGGTTGTGGAAAGTCCAACATTGTTGATGCACTACGTTGGGTGATTGGAGAGCAGCGGGCGCGTGTGTTGCGATCCGACAGAATGGACAGTGTCATCTTCAACGGAACGTCACGGCGTCGTGCGGTGGGATTAGCTGAAGTTCAGTTGACTATTATGAATACCCGGGGGATATTGCCCCTGGAGTATTCTGAGGTGATGCTGGGACGTCGTCTGTATCGTTCCGGGGAGGCAGAATATTTACTCAACGGCGTGCCCTGCAGACTCCGGGATATTACTGACCTGTTTACAGATACTGGCATGGGTGCAGGAGCCTACTCGGTCATTGAACTGAAAATGATCGAGGAGATTCTCTCCGAGAGTACACAGGATCGTCGTCGGTTGTTTGAGGAAGCCTCGGGTATCACGCGGTACAAGAAACGTCGGGCGGATGCGTTGCGCAAGCTCGATAATATGCAATCTGATCTTGCGCGTGTTCGGGATCTGACAGATGAAATCTCCACACGCGTACGCAGCCTCAAACGGCAGGCCAGTACTGCCGCACGTTACCTACGTTACAAGTCTGAGCTGCGCAGTGCCCAGCTAACGCTCCTTCAGTCTGAATATAATCATTTGGCTCTCGAAGAGGAGTTCCTCGCAGATGACGAAGCCAGGATAGCGGACCTGTGTACAGATCTGACGGCTAAGGTACATGCCTGTGATGCGCAACTTGAAGCCCTCAGAGCCAAGTTTGTATCCGAGCAGCAGTCGGCCGCGGATAACCGTCAGGAATTTGTTAGACATGAACAGCGTGTCATGGCACTGGAGGGAGAGATTCGATTAGGGCAGGCGAACCTGGAGATGATTGCGCGCGATCTGGATAGGTTGCTTGTGGAGGGTGAGACCGTGGCTTCGGAATCCGCGGAGTTGTCCGATGATCGGGAGTCTGTAAGTATAGCTCTGTCCGCTGCAATACCACAGGCCGCCAAGGCCTCGCAAGCCTTGGATGAAGCTATGTATGCAAGGGACGCTGCACGCAAAAATTTGGAGGTACTGGAGCGCGAAAGAAAGTCTTTCCTGGAACAAGAAAATGACTTCAGGCAGCAAAGGGCAGGTATTCAGCGTCGGGTTGACCAGTTGCAAGGCCGGATTATCCATTTGAGGAGAGAGGAAAGCAGGCTGAGGGTAGAGCAGGAGTCCGGGGGTGAAACGGATGCGGGGGCAGCAAAGGCTGTCGAAGCTGCCAACAATGCCCTGGACGAAGCAAAACGGCAACTTGATGCTGCAAGATCTGAGCGAACCGCAGCCGAAACTGCGAATGAAGCGCTGGCAAGAAGGATCACTCATGCAGAAGATGCGGTGCGACTGGCTGAAAAGAGTGTAGCTGCAAAGCTCGGAGAAGTGAAGATTCTGCGCGATCTCGTTGATACCTATGAGTTCTTCCCGGATGCGGTTCGGTATCTCTCAACCCAGACAGAGAACATTGAGGTTACTACGCTCGGGGATTTGATCACATGTGAGCCGAAATATCGGGCTGCCTTGGCAGGTGCGCTTGGGGCTTACGGAACCTGTATGGTTGCAAAAACGGAATCGGCCGCTAAGGCGGCAGCCGATCGGCTGCGCCTGAAGGATATGGGACGTGCTTATTTCATTGTACTGGAAGATGTCCCGCATACTCCCTTGGTCAAAGAAAATCCGTCCAATGCCCTGCGGACGCTCGTTAGACTGCGCGAGGAGGCTTGCGAGCCGATCGTCAATCTTTTGCTACGGGATGTGCTTTTGGTCGAATCCCTCGAGGAGGCCCGGCTACTGCTTAAAAATGAAGAGGGAGCGAATTATCGGTACGTAACCTTGCAAGGGGAGTGGGTAGATGCCAGGGGGATGCTGTATGCAGGAGGGGATGAAGAGGGTGGGGTTTATTCATATTTGGTCCAACGCGGCAATCTTCAGGAGGCCATGAATGCGTGCAGAAAGCTTGAGGATCAGGTTGAACAGGCAAAGTTTCGACTCACGAAGATCCGTACAGCTCAGCGCCAACTAAAATTGAAAGAAGTTACAGATCGGGCGCGTATGGCGGAAGCAAAGTATGCGGAGGCGAGTCGCACAGCCCAGAATTGTGCGCAAATCCGTGAGATCGCCTCGAATCGACTTGGGGAGCTCAGGCATCGGCAGTTACAGGTTGCGCAGGAAATTTTGGATTTGGAATCGCAGGTGCAGTCCTATGGTGATGGACTGCAAGATTCGGATAAAAAATTGTCTGAGATCCAAAAGCACCTCAAATTGGTGGACGACAAGATTCAAACCTCCATGGCGCAGTTAGAGAAGGCGCAGAATGCTCACATCAGGGCGCAGGCTGCTGCTGTTAAAACAGCGTCCGAGTGTGACCGTTTGGAAGGTGATCTAAAGCGTTTAGAGCAACATCAGGTGCGCCTGGATAAACGGGTAGCGCAGCAAGGTGGAGAGCATGCCGGATTGATACAGGCGCAGCAGAAGGTCAGTGCACAAGTGAGTGAACTGACACGCAAGCGCGACAAAGAATGTGCTCGCCGCAAAGATCTGGATAAGCTGAGTGCACAAGACAAAACACGTGAACACGAGTCTCGTGTTGAACTGGAAGAGGGGAATGATCGTGTACGCAAGGGGCGTAGAGCCCTCCAGGAGGCAAAGCAGGAAGAGGCAGATATTCGCGTAAAACGCAGTGCGCTAGAGGCACGTTTAGAGGATATGGTGCACCGTGCAAGTGAAGAATACAGTACCGAGCTTACTAAAACTTCTGAAAAGACCGAGATTAACGAGGTTGAACTCAGAGAACAAATCCAGGAAAAAGAGCGCAGACTGCAGTCGATGGGCAATGTCAATGCACTCGCCCTTGAAGAGTATGAGAGAGAGAATGAGCGGCTTGAGTTTATGGTGGCACAATGTGCAGATCTCGAGGAAGCTCAAAACACGCTGATTCGCACGATCAGAGAAATAAATCGTACTGCGTCGAAGCAGTTCATTGACACTTTTGTGTTAATACGCGAGAACTTCCGAGAGCTTTTCTGTGAGCTTTTTGGCGAAAAAGCCAAATGCGAACTTGACCTGACCGTGCCGGACGATGTGCTTGAATCGCCAATCGCTGTTACGGCCAGACCAAGCGGGAAACGTCCTGTCAGTATAGCACAGCTGTCAAGCGGAGAAAAAACGCTTACGGCAATTGCGTTGCTGTTCGCGATTTATATGGTCAAACCAAGCCCGTTCTGTTTTCTTGATGAAGTAGATGCTCCTTTGGACGACGCTAACGTAGAGCATTTTATGCGTCTCATCCGTCGCTTTTCTTCGGATACACAGTTTGTTCTGGTTACACACAACAAGCGAACAATGGAAATGGCTGATCGACTGTATGGCGTTACGATGCAGGAAGAAGGAGTTTCCAGCCTGGTGAGTGTGCGCTTCGAGGAAGCAATGGCTATGGCAGGGTAGCGTCTACTTCTATTTCGACGAGCAGCCCAGGCGCAATCAGCCCGGAAACTTCTACCATTGTGGCAGCGGGTCGGATATCTTTGAAGACCTCACCATGGGCTTTGCCGACCTTATCGCCATTGGCGAGAATATCTACAACATACGTGCGTGTACGTACGACATCTGTAAGAGAGCTCCCCAGTTTCTGAAGGGCCTCGGTGATTATAGTGAAGATATGCTGGGCCTGTTCATGGGCATCACCTTCGCCCACAATCTCCCCGCGTGAGTCAGTTGCCGTAGTGCCCGACACATGCACATGCCGGCCGACACGCACAGCGCGCGTGTACCCATATTTTGCTTCCCAAGCAGTTCCGCTGCTAACTGTCTGTCGCTCGGGTACGGCCAGCGGCTCAGAATCCTCCATAGGTGGGACAGTACCTGGTCAGAGTAAGGGTTTGGTAGATTCGGAACACCTCAGATTACAGACGGCATACAGAAGGTGAAGATCGCGCTGCAATCAATCGCATAACAACAAGCCGCATACATCCCATTTATTTCGAGAACACAGCATACAGGATATCCGTGCTACCTTGAAGCGGTGCAGCGTGGATACTACGGTGTGAAGGAGAAGCTGAAGGGAGCACGGTTTGTGAGCAGTATCTGTGCACTTAGAGAGTAACGTAGCTCACAAGCTTGGCGAGTTCTTCGTCATCGACATACTTGCCGATTTCGCGCTCAAACTGGGCCATGCTTTCGTAGGGACGATACTCCCTAAACTCACGCAGCATTCTCCTCCCGACACCTGGAATCGCAAGGATGTCCTCGTCGGAAGCGGAATTGAGATCAACAGGAATGAAAACCGTTTTCAACGTTTCCTCGGCAGATTCTTCGCCAATCTCGGCAGCGAGTGTGGTGTACAATTCCCCCAGCGAGGCGAATGGGCGATGAGCAACTATATGGGGGGCGACAACATCTCCAACCGCTTCCTGCAGTGTCTGCTCGGAGACGGTGTTGGCATCAAGCAACCCACTTACCTGCGTGGTAGCAACGAAAGAGGTTTCCGCAGCAGTATCCACGAGAGCAACATCGTTCTCAGCCGCGGACTCATACGAGTCCTCGCTGCCACAGGCAGCAACCAGCAACGCAAGAGCGAAAAGTGCAATATGTGGGAGCTTCATTAAGAAGCAGTGATCTGCCCGAAGGCAGCCGTTACATCAAGCAACTTGGCGGATGCATGGTCTTCCTCGTCGCCCTCTTCACCATGATCTTCTGCCTCTTCTTCACCTTCATCCGACATATCGTCGTCCATATCGTCCATATCGTGCATAGCGTCAGTGGAATCACTGTCCATGGCATCATCCTCCATCATGGCATCAGTGTCATCCATAGCAGCGTCTTCCTCCATAGCGTCGCCAGGAGCAGCTGCATCGTCGGTTGAGGCGTCGTCAGCGCTACCACCGCAGGCGGCAATCAACAACGCAAGAGCGAAAAGGGCAATGTGAAAGAATTTCATTTTGAAACCGGTGGTTGAATAAGTGCTGTTATCAAGCCTAAAAGACCGATGTAAATCATCGAACCAGGCGCCAAGGCGGGCAGTGCCCCCCTCATGGTTCTCCATAATAAGGAAAAATTAGATAAGTTTTTATACATTTCGAGCTCAAATTCAAAATTTCCTTTCAAATGTAGATATAGTCCTATCACTCCAGTGACAATGCACAAGAGCATGCTAATCCTCAACAGCTTCCGTGTGAGCGGGCCAGGTGCAAAGAAATGGATCAGAGTTAGCGAGAGGCAAAGACTTAAGACCACGATCGGTGTCCACTGCCAGGGATCTTCATAGTGACCAAGCAACCCTAATTCAGCACCAGTGCCAATCAACGCAAGCACGAGTACAGCGTGGGTGAAACGGTATATCATTGGGAATTATATGCGACAGTACCCAAGGGTACTGTGTTCATTTTGACGTTTCAGCGTCTGTTGCTTGCGAACAGGTCTTACATAGACTCCACGTCCGATGATGGACGTCATCCCAAACGCCCAGATGTTCACTGCAGCATTCGTGTCTGCATTCAACTTGAACCCACATTCCAAGCAGATAAATTCAGATTGCGTCTTTCGATTCTGCTTGTCCTTATACCCACACTGACTACATGTCTGAGATGTGTAGGCGGGATTCACTTTATGGACATAGCCACGCTCACTTAAAAACCGTTCCATCTGTCCCCAGCCTGTTTTCAGGATCTCTCTATTCAAGCCAGATTTAGCCTCCACATTCTTGCCGGGTTGCTTGATTGTTCCTTTTGCACTCCGTGTCATCCCTTTGGTTTTCAGGTCTTCCAGAAATACAAGGGTGGAACTAGATGTAATCAACGGGCGATATGTCTCAAATCGTTCTTTTGGATGTGGGCGATATCTCGTTCATGGCGGGCTATCGTCTTCTTGGTTTTTTTCCACCTATTACTTCCTTTCGTTTGTCTAGCCAATCTCCGTTTTAGGAACTTGATTCTTGCATTGTGCTTCTCAACCTTGGTTAGACGGTTGATAGTTCCATTGTTATCAGCAACCTGCCCAACATTCCTATCTACCCCGATGCCACGTTCATCAGTTTCACGCTCTATCGCATCAACTTCATATTGAACCGTAATATACCGGTTGCCATGCTCTTCAAATATTCGTGCAGACTTGGGAATAGGGTTTGAGTACTCGTTGATGCGATGATACTGCATGAGTTTTGCATACAGTCCACGTTTTAATCGAACGTATCCATTCTCTTTGAACAGGCTTGCGTCAGACACATCAAAGGCAAAACTCTTCTTTGCCTTCTTTTTGCTTTCGAAATTAGGGTAATTCTGTGTTCCGTTGAAAAACTGCTTGAACGCATTGGACAAATTTTTCAATCCGGTGCGTGTAAGTGCTACTGGATATTTAGATAACCATTGTGCTTCGGTGTGTTTATGATACTTGTACCACTTGCACAGATCATGGTAAGAAGTCTTGGTCTTGCCCGTTTCTTCGTAGTCCTTACTGGTGTTGCCAAGTGTAGAATTCCATAGATACCTGTTAGCACCTGCTAGTTCGTTCAGGAACTGGTAAACTGCGCGCTTTCCACGTAAACGGTAACGCACAGTTACGTAGGCTCTTTTGCGTGAACCTTTTATGTCGGTCTTAGCCTCTACGGGCATGTCTCAGTTCAAGATAATTTGGGTGCTTTCGTATATCATCCCCATATCATTCGTGGCGCAGGGCTTCAATGGGATTCAGTGCTGCAGCTTTTCGTGCAGGATAGAAACCAAAGAAGATGCCGATACCCGCGGAAAAAACCAGCGCAGTCATGACCGTAGTTGGGGAGGTGACGGTACTCCAGCCGGTAATCTGACTCAGTATGCTTGAACTGGCAAACCCAATTCCGACTCCGATCGCACCTCCTATAACACTCATCACGATACTTTCGACAAGAAATTGCGTCAGTACGTCCCTTCCACGTGCACCGATGGCCATGCGAATTCCGATTTCCCGGGTGCGCTCGGTAACGGACACGAGCATAATATTCATGATTCCAATGCCCCCGACTAGGAGTGAAATCGAAGCAATGGCGGCGAGCAACAATGTCATAACCTCCGTGGTGCCTTGTGCGGCTTCCGCAAGGTCATTCTGGTTTCGGACTGTGAAGTCATCTTCGGCGAAGCGTGCCAAGCCATGTGATTCACGCATAATAGCCCGAATTTCCTCCTGTGCTGCTGGGATATCCTTCGACGAAGGAGTACTTGCCAGGATCTGAAATATGCGACTCCACCCGCTGAGACGGGTTTGGACCGTCGTGTAGGGTGCCAAAATCACGTCATCCTGGTCTGTACCACTGGCGGTTTGTCCCTTGGCTTCGAGGACGCCAACAACCTGTACTGGCACGTTGCGTATCTGGACGGTTACCCCAACCGGATCTTCGCCAGGAAACAGGTTTTCTGCTACGGTGTGTCCCAACACTACGGTGCGCCGCATCTGGCGCAATTCGCTCTGATCGAAGAATCTGCCGTATTTGAGTTTCCAGTTACGAATAATCTGGTAATCTGTTGAAACACCGTTGATGGTTGTGCGCCAGTTGCCTTGCCCCCCAATGACCTGTGTTCGAGTAAACACGACGGGAGAGACTGCGGATATGATCAGGCTCTCCCGCTTAATCTTTTCCGCATCCTTAATTGTGAGGCGGTTGTAGCTTTGTGCTCCCCGACTCACCCCTCCTTGGCTGCTGGCTCCGGGGGTCACCACAATCATGTTGGTTCCCAAAGTGTTGATCTGATCCTGTATCTGGGACCGTGCCCCTTGCCCAATGGCAACCATGACAATAACTGCCCCTACACCAATCATGATTCCCAGCATGGTAAGAAGCGAGCGCATCTTGTTCTCTAGGATGCTCTGGGAGGCAACCATAACTAGTGTGGAAGCTTTCATGAATAAGGCACTTAATCAGGCGGATATCTGGAGCTCTGCATAAAGTTCGGGTTTTGCCGAACGACGGTTTTTAATATGTTTGTCAAGTATGATTTTACCATCGCGCAACTCAGTGATGCGCTCTGTACAGTCAGCCACGTCAGCTTCGTGTGTAATCATCGGGATTGTCATTCCCTGATCGTAAAGCTCTTGAAACAGGGAAAGTACCTCGACAGAGGTTTTTGTGTCCAGGTTGCCGAGGGGCTCATCATCCAATCGATTGCGCGACAGTCCCTCTACATGCACGGCGTCAAGGAAGTACGTACTGGAGGTTGGATAGTCCAGACAACCGATAATATTCATCAGGGTTGATTTCCCTGAGCCGGAAGCGCCGACGATGGTGATCATCTTGCCTCGCTCCACGGTAAGATCAATACCTCGCAGTGCACGTACATCGGTCTTACCCATTGCGTACACTTTGGTGATCCACTTTGTACGCATCACGGTTTCACGTTCCATGTTTCTAAAAACCCCCTGGACGCCAGCGTCGCTGCTGATTCTGGAACGGATTATTTGAATCATCCTCCGCCTGCTGTGTTACCCCTGCTATAATTTCTATGCCGGGCTGAAGTTGAGCAATAACTTCTGTCATTTGACCGTCGGTGATTCCGGTTCGGGCAGGGGCCATCATCAACTCTCCGTTTTCGTCCAGGTACCAAAGCATAGTGAAATTAGTATCTCCAAATCCTCCTCCGCCTGCTCCCGGGCCGCTGTTGCCACCGCCACTCCATGTACCGGCTCTCCCAGAGCCGGCACTTTGTTGTACGCCTTCAGTGGTTCTGCCGGGCCTCTCTGACGAAGCGTCCGCTTCCCTGCGGGCGCGGATTGTTTCAAACATTCGAGTAGTTGCCCGGAAACGGAGTGCAGCATTGGGCACTTTGAGTACGTCCGCTGCCGTTTCAATCAAAAAATCTACAACGGCTGTCATGCCAGGCAGGAGAAGGCCGTCGGGATTCTCCACATCAACGACCACGGTATAGTTGACCACGTTTTCTTCAACCGTAGACTGCAAGCGCACCTGGCGCACTGTACCAGTGAAGGTTTCGTCCAGATACGCCTGTACGGTAAACCGGGCAACCTGTCCTTCTCGGATTTGCCCGATATCGCTCTCATCCACAGACGCGAGAATTTCCATACGGGAAAGATCGTCCGCAATCAGGAATAGTTGTGGTGCGGAGAAGCTGGCTGCAACAGTTTGACCTACATCAACATTTCGTTCAATGACTGTTCCAGAGATAGGGGCTACAATTGTAGCATAATTCAGGTTTTGGCGCGCGCGATCCAGACTGATCTCTGCGCTCCGCGTTGTTGCTTTGGCTATATCCAGATTGTATTTTGCCTGAGCGTAATCAACCTCAGTGACAAATTGCTGGGCGTAGAGGGGTTCCAGCCGTTCAAGCTCTCGTTCTGCTTGCCTGAGCTGTGCCTGATTACGTTCAAGGTTGGACTCGGCATCCCGCACGGCGCTCCACAGAAGTGTGGTGTCAATACGGGCAATGATTTGCCCCTCTCGTACGCGATCATTGAAGTCCACGTAAATACTGGCAATGATCCCTGATACCTGTGTGCCGACCTGAACAGTCGTTACGGCATCCAGCGTCCCTGTGCTTGCGACGACAGACTCAATATCGCCTTGTTCCAGCGTGACGAAACGGTAGGGGCTGACAGGTTCAGCGGTACCGCGACTGAAATACCACAAGGAACCACCGGTGATTACAACGGCGGCTATAACTATAAATCGTCTCATTTAAATAGGTTTGTTCACTCTTTAGGTGAAGTCTGGACAGGTGAATCTCTGTCACGGGAGTGACGACGGGTGCGTGCGTTTCGATCGGAATGTTTGGAGCGTCTTCTTGTCAATCTCGCTTCTACGCGCTCCCACTGCTCGGGGTTGAGTATTCGCTGCAGATCCGCGACCAAAGCCTGATTGTGCACGGCAAAACTGTCGGCCACACGTCGGCGCTGCTCCATAAAAACTTGCTCAGCGCGACGAATAACGGTAATTAGTTCTTCTCGCTGTTCTTCGCTTTCAATCTCAATTACCTGCTCAATCTGCCGCATGAGCCCACCCTGGATTCTGATTTCAGCAATGGCAACGTTACGGCGGTGTTGCCAGGCGCTGGTGCCAAGGATGCCGACCAAGATCCCGGCGATTAATGTGCATCCCAGGATCACAAATGATTTAACTCGAGTACTCATGGAGTAGTTAATAAAAATTCATCCAGGTTCGCAGAGTAAGCCGTAGTGAGAGTTAAGGGTTGCAGGCCGAAGACAACTTCTGTTGGTGTTGGCTCGACTTCATAATTCCGACTGACGGAGGCATTGTACGACACAAAGCCCAAAATCAGGAGCGCGCTTGCGAGAGCTACGGGCCTGAAAGCGAGCCACAGCGTCTGCCAAAGTTGCTCCTCCGGTTGATTTAGAGTCTGGATCCGGCGCATGATCCGATCAGCTAGAAAGGGTTGCATACCGGATACGGCGTTTATCTCTGCAGTCTCACGAAGCAGGGAGTGCAGGTGCTGATTGTTATCCTTCGATGTGGAGGAGGGTAGTTGATTCATTTTAGTCCTCTTCTGCAAGTATGGGCCCCAGAATACCACGCAGGCGGGCGGTTGCCCGACTAAGTCGGGACAGTACGGTACCCTGTGGAATTCCCAGTATTCGGGCAGCTTCGGCAGTCGAGTATCCGTCGACTAATCGAAGTACAACAACTGCACGATGATGGGGCTTAAGTTTATTCATGGCCAAGTTTATTAGTTCTGTCCGGTCAAATCGGTCCGTTTCGGTATCGTGAAATCCCGGCTCTGGCAAAATAACAGTTTCGTCGTCCCTGCTGATGAACCTTGAACGCATACGCTTACGCCGACGCAGGGCATCAAGTGACGCATTGATTGCGATCCGCGTGAGGTAGGTACTACATGCTGCATCTCCCCGAAACCGATCCAGTGTTTTGTAAAACCGGATAAACACTTCCTGTACCAAATCATCAACATCTGCGCTGGCGCCGAGCATGCCGGCAACTGTACGGGCCACCATTTGCTGATGGCGTTCAAGTAGTTCGCGAAACGCATTCTGATCACCTTTTCGCGCACGGTTAATTAGCGTGTCATCCGATGGAGTGAGCGTCACTTTTCCACGGCCTCAGTGTTGCTGTTGTGGCTGCACAAGCTGCATCAGAACCAATCACAGCAATTTGATTGCTGCAGGGATAAAGTAGTGGATCATATACAAAAGTGTAGTGACTCATATAGCTACTCTCATATCTATTTCACGGGCTACAGGGGTCGGTAACTGCTCTGGCCCAGTGTGACCGTTTATCTTTTGGTTCCAGAAGGTTCCTGAGAGTTACCACATTACGCAAACTGTTACAGTTTGCATTGTAATTTCCTAAAGTAAGCATAACAATGTATTTGGTGCGAGCGCAGCTGTTCGTTAAAATCCGCGCTGTCTGTTGCCGCGTCTTGGCCTTTGTGGCCGTTGGGGCCTGGATTGTTCCTGCATAACTTTTCGGTAAGTAGTCATTTGCTCTTCCGAAAGCAGTGCTGAGAGTGCTACTTCTGTTTCCTTATCGACTTCTTCCCGTTTGGCACGAAGAGCGCGAAACTGTTCTCGTCCTCTGCCTGGTTTGGGGCGCAACGCCATCAGCGACTCGGTGCGTGCAGCGAGAATGGCACGAACCGCTGGAACCAGTTCGCTGGCAAGGTTAAGCTTTACAATCAGTGAATCATTTGCGGCTTCCAGCACCTCCTGAGAGGCACCAAACTGGCCACGTGGGTTCTGTTGGGCGAGGCTGCCGTGAGCTGCTAGGAACCCGAACAGGAGCAGCGTACAAAAAAGTGTGTTACGCATTTGGGGTGTTATGAGCAAATTGTGCCTATATGACGTTTTTAGCGGGGATGTTATTCCTTGATCGGTCGGTGTTACAAAATTGTATCCATAATAAGGGTAACATTTTGTAAACAATGCCAAACATGCAACCGGTGTGTTACTCTGTCGTAATTTCCCATCCAACTTTTCATTAACTACTGATTCTTATGTCGTATAGAGGCACAATTGGAATTCTTACAGGGGGGGGCGATGTGCCGGGGCTGAATCCTGCGATTCGGGCGGTCACTTTGCGTGCACTACGGGAAGGTTACAGAGTGCTTGGAATCAAGCGGGGCTGGGCTGGGCTGGTCGAGCTTGTCCAAGACAGTGAGTCTGACAATTCAAACAATGTGATTGAGCTTGACGAGTCTACGGTCAATGTGGCGGCGCGCACAGGCGGCACATTTCTTCACAGTTCCCGTACGCGGCCAAGTCATTTACCGCAAAGCAATTTACCGGAGCACTTGAGGGATCGTTTTACTGACCCCATCAATGACGTTACCCCGGCAGTTCTTGCAAACATTGAATATCTGGGTATTGACTACCTAGTGCCAATCGGGGGGGATGACACGCTCAGTTATGGTTATCGTCTGCACAAGGAGGGGGTTAAAGTTGTGGCGATTCCCAAGACCATGGACAATGATGTCCCGGGTACGGATTACTGTATTGGATTCGGCACCTGCGTAACCCGGACGATTGAGCTGGCTAATACGCTGCGTACTTCGGCAGGCTCGCATGAGCGCTTTCTGGTCATTGAAGTGTTTGGGCGCTATGCGGGGTACTCAGCGCTACTCCCCGCGATGGCAGGAGCCGCGGATCGCTGTGTCATTCCCGAGTTGGATTTTGATATAGATCAGCTAACCGAACTCATGGTGTATGATCGCAACAGAAACCCCAGCCGCTATTCTGTTGTGCTCATCTCTGAGGGTGCAAAGATTAAAGGGGATGACGTCATGTCCTTCCTAGGCTCTGAGAGGGATCAGTACGGGCATGCTAAACTGGGAGGTATAGGGCGCCGGGTTGGCGAGGAATTGAAACATCGCTCGCCCAAGTACAATAACGGCAGGCGGATCAACGTCGTCAATCAGCGGCTAGGCTATCTGGTTCGCTGTGGAGCTCCGGATGCGCTGGATTGCGTTGTGCCGATGGCTTATGGAAATCTGGCCCTGGATTTAATTCTGTCAGGCACATCAGGACGCCTAGTCAATATCCGTAACGGTGTGTACGGAAGTATCTCAATGGAGGCAATCGGCGGGCCTCACAAAGTGGTGGATGTAGAAAAGTTCTACAATGCTGAACGACTTCGCCCCAACTTCAAAGATCTCCATGACGCGCCCCTCTTCATCATGAACTCCGATTGACGGAGGCGACTCTTCCGATTTGTACGACGCTAACCTAACCTAATCGTGTCATTCTGCATGACGGGGGGAGTTACGTATTGTCGGAATTATACATCAGGACGCATGAATTGCATCTAAAAAGATCAGATTTTTCAAGAATTTCAAAAAATTTTTCCCTGGAAACGCTTTCAAAACTCAAAAAATTTGGTTTTTAAAGTTATTTTTCCTAAAATAAAGCGGTTTTACCACGCTTTAACCTTAATAATTTCAGAAAAATACGATGACGAAGAAGAAAATCTGTGTACTGGCAGCTCTGGGCCTGCTAGTACCTTCAGTTCTTGCCCAGGAAGCCGATACCATCAGCGGCGCCGATACGTCGTGGTTACTCGTATCCACTGCGCTGGTGCTCTTGATGACACCCGCGCTGGCCTTTTTCTATGGAGGATTGGTGCGCTCAAAAAATGCACTCAACACTATGATGATGAGTTTTGTAGCGTTGGGTATTTCCGGTACGCTGTGGGCCGTCGCAGGGTACTCCCTTGCCTTTGGAGCGGGGGGAGACTGGCTCGGCGATTTCTCAATGGCTTTTCTAGCCAATGTCGGGCTTGAGCCGAACGGTACGATCCCGGACTTGCTCTTTATGGGCTTTCAGGGGACGTTTGCCATCATTACCGCTGCGCTGATATCTGGTGCAGTAGTAGAGCGGATGAAATTTGTCCCCTACGTAATCTTTATCGGCTTCTGGGGACTTGTAGTATACGCGCCGGTGTGTCACTGGGTGTGGGGTGGAGGTTGGCTTGGCGAGATGGGTGCGCTCGATTTTGCAGGTGGCGCTGTTGTACACGTTAATGCGGGGATCGCAGCCTTGGTGGCAGCAAGGGTGCTGGGGCCGCGAAAAGATTATGGACGTGAAGCACTCCTGCCTCACAACGTACCTTTTGTGCTATTGGGTGCAGGTATGCTCTGGTTCGGATGGTTTGGGTTTAATGGTGGAAGTGCGCTTGCTGCCGACGGTATTGCGGCACTGGCACTGGTGAACACGCTACTTGCACCAGCCGCAGGAATATTCGTCTGGACGCTGCTGGATCGATTCATCACAGGTAAAATCACGGCGGTGGGTATTGCAACAGCGATCGTTGTGGGACTCGTTGCGATTACACCTGCCGCGGGTTTTGTCAGTCCGGGGGGAGCGTTGGCACTGGGAGCGGTTGGTGTAATACCGAGTTACTATCTCATTAGGTGGCGTGCAAGAACCAGTCTTGATGATTCCCTGGATGTATTTGCTGCTCACGGTGTGGGTGGAATTATGGGTGCACTCCTCACAGGTGTACTGGCAACGACTGCGATCAACTCCGGGGGAGGGGACGGCCTATTATTTGGCGGAGGCCTTACTCAATTGGGTATTCAGGCGTTGTCTATTTCTGCAGTCGCAGTTTACAGTGGAGTTCTGACCTACTTGATCCTGAAGCTGATTGGACTTCTGACGAAGCTTCGCGCTGATTCTTCAGATGAAGGCTTGGGTATGGACATTGTGGCTCATGGAGAAGAGGCCTATGCAACTGGTGAGGGAGCAGTATTACTTAACGAATCGGAGGCGCCGGAACGCGTCAATGGTTTAACTAACGGAGACAACCAATAATGAAACTTGTAAAAGCAATAATCCGGCCATCTACACTGCCGGATGTACTTCGCGCTCTGTATGCAGCAGACATCACCGGACTTACGGTTTCGCGTGTGCGCGGACATGGAGGTGAAGTCGAAGTTGTGGAAACCTATCGGGGCACAACTGTGAAAATGGAAATGCACGACAAGATAATGATTGACATAGGTGTATCTGACGCTTTTGTTGACGTAGCGGTTGATGCGATCTGCCGTAGTGCAGCTACAGGCAATGTTGGTGATGGTAAAATATTCGTACTACCTGTCGAACGGGTGATCCGCGTCCGTACACGGGAAGAGGATGTGGCCGCCGTGACACCCGTGCGTTAGTCTGGTAATCCTGGTCACCTGTCTATGACAGGTGACCAGGATATGCACGGGATCCATTCAACCCAATGCGGGCTTGCGGGTATAAACCCGTATACTGCCGGATGTGCACATGGATGCCCTGTATTGGATCAATCTCATTGTTGGTGGAGTCTTTGTGCTGCTGTCCCTGCTTAGCGGCGGGGATGCAGATATGGATGCAGACATGGATGCGGAGCTGGACTTAGATACAGAGGCAGACCTGGGCGCTGGATCAGGGTGGGTGGATCTGTTTTCGCTGCGTACAGTGTTTCTGTTTGCAGCTTTTTTCGGTCTGTGCGGAGTTTTGCTGCCGTTGGCAGATGTTGCAGGGATCACCCGGTTAATTGCTTCCCTGGGGGTCGGTCTGACCGTTGGGATAGGTGGCAATTATATAATAAAACGAGTCGGATATGCACATATTTCCAGTGAGGTCACCGCTTCGGATCTCAAGGGGCGTACTGCTGAGGTGATCATTCCATTTAGCCATTCGGATAAAGGAAAAATAGTTTTGGTCACGAAGGGACAGCGTATGCAGTTTCAGGCGCGCGGATTTGAGGGAGTGGAGGATGTGTTCACCGAAGGTGAAGAGGTCGTCGTCGTCCGCATGGAGGGAGCAGTTGCTGAAGTTGTAAAAACGACGTGATTGGCGCGATTGAGATACAGGGATGGCGCCTGCGCGCTGCAAGTCCTGACAGATATATGTTGTGGGTCTGTCCACCCTGGAGCTCTGTGGAGAGAAACCTAGCCGGAGTTCAAGTGTAAGCCCGACGGCTTTTCCTGTGTATTGTGGAGGGGCCCGCGACCAAATATCCTCATTCCCTTCCTATAAACCCGTCAAAATGGAACCCATTGGATTTGCTGTCATCGTAGGTGGCTCAATTGTCGCCGCATTGTTTGTAGTGTTAGGTATTGTGCGCGCGAATCTCAAGATCTGCCAACCCAATGAGGTGCTCATCTTTAGCGGGCGCAGACGACGTTTGGCTGATGGAAGCAAAGTAGGGTACAGATTCGTCAAGGGCGGACGTGGTTTTCGCATTCCGATACTCGAGCAGGTTGAACGAATTCGTCTAAATACAATCCCGCTGGACTTGACGGTCCAGAACGCGTACTCGAAAGGAGGTATTCCGTTGACTGTGCGGGCTATCGCCAATGTTAAGGTCGCCTCAAACGAAGCCGAACTCTCTAATGCAGTAGAACGACTCTTGGGCAAGGACTCCTTTGAAGTCCAAACCATTGCAAAAGAAACACTGGAGGGTAACCTGCGTGGTGTGTTGGCAACACTTACACCAGAGGAGGTCAATGAAGATCGTTTAAAATTTGCAAAGGAATTGTTGGCGGAGGCGGACAATGATTTGAGCGCTCTCGGGTTGCAGTTGGATACGATGAAGATTCAGAGCGTGGAAGATGATGCGGGTTACCTGGATGCAATTGGACGACAGCAGTCAGCGCATATTATTGCCGCAGCACGCGTTGCCGAGGCGGAAAAACGCGAACAGGCAAGACTGGCAGAAACCAAGGCAGATAGGAAGATTGAGCAGGCGGAAAATGATCTTCGCATACTGAAGGCGCAGTTATCTGCCAAGAGCGCCGCCGAAGAAGCCCGGATCGACGTTGCCGGTGAATTAGCGAAAGCCCAAGCTCGTCAGGAACTTGCTTTAGAAAAAATTAAACTGGCAGAAAAAACGCAGCGTGCAAAGGTTATTGTCGCTGCTGAAGCCGAGCGTCAGGCTAAGGAAGAGATTGCAAAAGGCAACGCAGCCAGAATATTTGAGGATGGAAATGCAGAAGTAGAGGTTCTGCGCCAAAAACTCGAGCTCTGGCAGGAAGCGGGACCGAATGCCGAGCGATTGTTCCTGATTCAGATGTTGCCAGACATACTCAAACAGGTAGTTCAGACAGTTGACAATCTCTCCATCGATAAGCTTACTGTTGTTGACAGTGGCAGTGGAAAAGGCGTACCATCGGTCTTCAACCAGATCGCTGGATCTACCCCGGCACTGCTGGAAAGTCTGAAAGCTTCAACCGGCATTGACATTGCTGCCATGTTAGGCAGCGTGGCCAATGATTCCGGAAAAGACAAGTAGATCCGAACTGTCGCCGTCCGGTGGGTATGGAGTCCGGTAGGTGTAAGGGCAATCAGTATTTACCTCCGTGAGGTCTGTATCTGGACGCCGAGGTCCTAGAGCAGCCGCGCCCAACGACCAGCCCGCATCGAAATAGGTGTTTTATGGCAGACACTCTTAAAGAAGTTTAGAAAGGCGCATTCGAGGCGCCCTTTCGGAGAATTCCGGCAGTTGCTTGGGACGACCGGCTGCGTCTAGTCGACGGCCGTGAAGCGTGCGGCACACGCGTGGAACCTTCTGGCCACGATGGCTGGCCGGCAGCTGAGGGCAGTCTCGAGGAACGTCGCCGGCAGAGGACGAGGCCCCGGCGCAGGAGGCGGAGGAAAAAGAGGGAGAGCGAGGCCTGTTCGGATTCAGGAGGCCTGAGGCGACGAAAATCAGGAGGCACAGTTGCCGGTAGGAAGCACGCGAAGGCGGGCTGTTTTAATCGTCTTCTATTTCAATTTCAAATACGGTGCCATCGGATCCGATTTCGATTTCGTAGTGCCTGCCATTTGCCCTTCCATATACCTCGTAGATTATCCCACGGCGGGTTTCTTCGCGTTCGACGCGTGTAATCACGAGGCCGGGCACAGCGTCACGCGCAGCGTCCAATACCACTTCCGGGACGGCTGAAAAGTCTCCTACGTACTCTTCTTCCCCATACTCTCCAGAGTCGCATCCGGTCACGCTGAACAATGTCGCTGCAAATAAGATAAGAATCAGCCTCATGATACCCTGATAAAACTCTGAAATGCTAGGATAGTCTTTTAAATGGTATATAATGATGTGCATACACATGCATGATTTACGGTATTTAGAGGAATTATGAGCATCTCCTTGTGCAAGGAAGGTTTCATAAATGCCGTAAGCTAGTAGAGTTTATAGATATATAAAATCTACATGATCAGCGGTTTTTGCAGTGTGCGCCTGCAAAATTTCATATATTTTGTAGCATGGGAGGGGGGTGTGTGAAACTTTCTTTTTCAAACGAAGCCCCTAACATTATTAGTCAGAATTTACTTACAAGGTACGATGAAAAGACTTGCTCTCCCCCTCCTGGCTTTTCTCGTTTCTGTCCCGCTCAAGGCCCAGACGCCTGACCAACTTCTCTATGCGGATTGGGAGGCCCTGGTCGAGCTGTACCGGGCGCTGGACGGGGACAACTGGAACAACAACACCGGTTGGTCCACAGCCAGTTTGTCATTCCCGATTGAAGAAAGCGATTTGGAGGACTGGTTCG
>MPNB01000043.1 GCA_002238805.1 Rhodothermaceae bacterium bin80
AGCTTGCACCTCCTCACGCGGCAGGCCAGCCGCAGACAAAAGGGCTACAAGATCAAAAACACTCCCCTCAATGAACCCGCTTTGTGGCCACCTGCGCTGATACGTCCCTGCAATCGTGGTCTGCCCCCTACTCTCCAACAACTGATGAAGTGCATAGGCAAGCGGAACACCTTCCAAAAGAATATCCGTGATATTGAATCCGTGCTCCTTGCGGAAACGCTGCGGGATATGGAGCGCAATGGCTGTGCCGATTCTGGCGCGCCTCCTTCGGGTCTCGAGCCCCAATCTTGCAACTGCGTCCCGGTCCGCATCCAACGCCCCAAACGAACACTCAATAACGACCGGAGGAAAAACACCATCATCAATCAGGATGTCGGGGCGCAATCCCGCACCTTTATCCGCATGCAGAAGCCGGGTCTCTTCAACTTTGATGCACTCCGGCTTGGCGGACCAACGAGCACTTGCCCTCCGTAACGCTCGGCCAAGCGCTTGATTAAACGTTTCCTCTATTGTACGCCCAGCTCCCATTGCACAATCTTGTTCAAGTAAACTCTTCACACCATCAGCTCAAGGTAAGCAGATTCAACAACACGAGTGGAAATGAACTTAGTACGGATTCATTACGACTCAAATGTCCTAGTTCCATTACTACGTCACCTCCATACCCCGAATGCCTTCCCAATGAAGTTACATTCAATGTTCGCAAAGCTCTCATCGAAAACAGATGCATTGAGTGCTTATAATCACTGGTTATTACGTCAGAGACATTTATGCCCCCCGGCAGGGTAGTTGAGCACACAAAAAGGTTTCCTCCTCTATTGTGGGAGGTCCAACAGAAAAAACGGATCCAGTTGGACGTCAAGTCTGTACCCTCCAAGCTCTGTTCGTCTGTGTTAGGTTCCTCAAAATATCGTTGTAGTCCACCGTTGCTCACGCATGCAAGAGTGAGTCATCTGGCGCACACTGTAGAATTAACGGCAGATGCTGTGGTGCGTACGCGGATTCTTACTGCATGTTTTTATGTGGGCTCCGTAACCGAGAATCCCAGAATCTTTCCATCTGCAAGGTCAGAGAAACGGAGAATCCCAGTTGCATCGTTATTAAATCTGAAGTCACTCAAGAGTACTGCAAAGTTCAGTTGTGATCAGGACTAAGACTTCCAAAATGAAATTCCTCTATATCGGAAGTTACCCCTTGGATTAGGATGGCAGGTTCCATTTACGGGCGACATGTATAACCCCGAGGGGTGTATTTGCTGAATCACTTGGGAACCGACCTCTTGCTGGGTATACTGACACATTCGCAAGGTTTCCACCAGAGTAACCGTCAATACCTCCCGGATTTGCAGACACATTCCAGAGTTGTCTTTCGACAACATGCTCATGCAACCGGATCCCTCATTACTACATCTGGCAGATTTCTCAGCACAGACTCCTCTCCCCCTGGCACATAGACTACAATCAATTTGAGCACAGAGGTTCCCGTGTTCTCGGTCCCATGATAAATGCCGCGCGGAACAAAGATGCAAGTACCCGGAGTGATCTTGATCGGTTCACGATCATTCAGCATTTGCATGGCTTCCCCCTCCACTACATAAATGATTTCGTCAGCGTTGGGGTGATTGTGTCGTTCATGACCAGTGCCCGGCTGTACTTCCACCGATGCAAACGTTAACGTATTCGAGCCTGAGGTTTTTGGCTCGCTAAGCAGACAAATATCTCCCCAGGGAAAGGCCAGGGTCTGGACGCTTTCAGGGTAGGTTACCGTGCACTTGCCGATCTTTTCCATTGCAGATTGTGGATTAGTTCGTCCGAGATTGCATTCGCAAACTCTGGATCGTTGATATGGAGATCATATTCCTTAACCGTCACCGAGGGGGCACAGTTTGCACGAAGTGATGCAAAAAGTGCTTCGTTAGATTCGGGTGCAAAGAAGGTCTTTCCTTGTGCGTCCAGCATACTGACTCCCCTGAGTGGTATCATCAGCGTTACCGGGGCCCGGGCCCGGCTGAGTCTGGTTCCGATTTCCCTTCCGATCCGCACACACTCATCCGGACTGGTCCGCATTAGCGTGACATTAGCATTATGGGGATGCAGCGTTCGCTCTCTGAATGCAACCGGCACAGTTTCAAGGGCCCAGTAATTGACCATATCTAACGCTCCACAGGAAACCACTTGGGGTATGCCGGCGACAATTGCAGCTTCCAGTCGCTGGGGACCAGCACTCAACACACCACCTACCACCTCATCGCACCATTCAGTGGTAGTTACATCCGCAACGCCTTCAAAAAATCCATCCGCAATAAGTTTTTCCATTGCTCGCCCGCCACTACCCGTCGCATGAAAAACCACCACCTCAAAACCTGACCTTTCCAGATGCTCACGCAGTCGTGTGACGCACGGTGTGGTCACGCCAAACATTGTTGCCGCAATCAATGGTCGCTCGTCAACACGCGCTGGTACATTATGCGCAGCCATGCCACAAACTGCATCAGCGGCATTTTTGATGATCACCCTGCTTATCCGATTTAACCCTGCTATATCCGCAACAGAGTACATCATAGCGATATCACTCTCGCCTATATAGGGCGCCACATCACCGGAAGCAAGTGTAGATACCATCACTTTGGGAAGCCCCACGGGGAGCGCACGCATGACAGCCGTCCCCACTGCAGTGCCACCAGAACCACCGAGTGCCAAAACGCCTGCCAACTGAGAGGACATATCCTTTGCCAGACTCACAGCACCGCGTGTCAAAAATTCCAAGGCATGACTGCGACTCCCCTTCTCTCTCAGAGCTAAGAGATCGCTGCCACCAGCTCTGGCTACCTCGTCTGCTGAAACATCCGGTTCGCATTGTGGCTGTCCCATTACCCCCGCGTCCATCAGGATGGGATGCAGGCCCCTCGACCGGATGATATCTCGTGCGTAAGCATACTCCGCCCCCTTAGTGTCCAAGGTGCCAACCAGAAGGATTTTTACAGACTTGGAATCAGTCATGCCTACTCAAAACTTAGCGAGCTACAAACAAAATAACGGCGGTTGCCTCTTAGAATGATCATCACGTGAATGTAGCAACATTTTTCCGACAACTGTCCCTATTATGCAGTGCTTAGAACATTTCAAGCCTGATTTGTAGCTCCTCCGTGTACAGTTCTATAGTCTGATGATCATCACTCAGACGGAAATCTGTGATACTATTCGGTAAAAACTCCCTCGGTGTGTTCATCCGGAAAAGCGTATCAGCGACCACGTACCAGTCTTCTCTGGTCAAATGTACCACCGCCTCATTGCCGTTGGCAACCATCGGGGCGTATTGTAAAACTTTCTTCAGGTGTGTAACACCTTGCTTCTGATGCAGATTGGGATCCATACTTCAGTCGATTAACAGGCCGTGAAAAAATTGAGGTTTTCCACTCAAACAGCACCAGTGATACGCAATAAAAACGATTTATTGCCTTCCAACTTTCCGACCTCCCAACTTAAATTGCATAAGTTTAACTTTTGGAGCCCAAACGCACCTTCGTGGCACACTACGCAAGTGTTATAATTGATCAGGATTGGTAATCCTCCTGTCTCCCCCAGAATGCGATGAAAATAAATTGGCACAAGAGCCAACTATTTGAAGACCATGTCAATGGAATTTCATGATTGGTATAACCGGTTTTAATTTGGTCCCAATCATTGTGAGCGATTTCCGGATTTCACGGTCACAAGAAAGATCATTTTTGACCAATGCAAGTTGATCACTCTTATTAGCCTCTGCGGATGCACCTCTATTTGGACTTGTTGCGACATGTCATAACGAACGGACGTGAGCGCAGTGATCGCACAGGAACCGGAACGGTCAGCGTTTTTGGGTATCAGATGCGATTTCCACTGCAGGAGGGATTTCCGATTTGTACAACCAAACGCGTTTGGTTTCGGGGGTTGGCGTGCGAACTACTCTGGTTCCTGTCTGGTTCGACGAATATCAAGCCGCTGGTTGATCAGGGAATCTCAATCTGGACAGCATGGCCGCTGAAGTATTATCTCGAGCATCATCAGCTCCCAGTACCACCGTCGGACTCTGACGAATGGTCAGCGCGCCTCAAAGAATTTGAAGAACGCATCCGCAACGAAGAAGGGTTTGCCGAAAAATGGGGGGATTTAGGTCCTGTGTACGGTAAGCAGTGGCGTTCATTTTCCGGTGTAGATCAGATTGCATCCGTTATGAATTCTCTGCAACAAAGCCCTTGGAGCCGACGCCATATTGTGAGCGCATGGAATGCAGGAGAAATAGACCGAATGGCACTACCTCCCTGTCACATGTTCTTCCAGCTTTCTGTTGTTGACGCCCGACTGTCCTGCCAGCTTTACATCCGGTCAAACGATCTTTTTCTGGGTGCTCCGTTCAATATTGCCCAGTACGCGCTCTTAACCCATCTTATAGCGGAGCAGGCAGGCCTTGAACCGGGGGATTTAGTCTACACTATTGGAGACGCACACATTTACCTGAATCACCTTGATCAGGTGAGGCAGCAACTGACACGCGCCCCCTATCCACTGCCAACTTTGCATATCTTAAGGAAGCCGCCGACACTGTTTGAGTATAAGTACGCCGACTTTGTACTTAAGGAGTATAAGTGTCATCCGGCCATTAAAGCCCCTGTGGCTGTTTAACTCTATCATCGCGAAAAATTGACCATATGAGATCGCGTAATCCCGGGAGTCAGCGGCGTGCGGTACTTCAAGGCGTTTTTGAGGATAATCAAAAACTTTTCGGGCATACTGTCTCAAAACAAAGGAGAACAACAGCAAGGTGGTCTGTGGGCATATTTTTTCTGGTTATTATGATTGGCTTAATGCTCGCCGGTGCAGAAGAAGACGGTACGGCTGACCCAGTAAGCTCCGTCGAACTACTTACCTCTCCTGATCAACGCATACTCGCCTCTCTGAACAAATTTTCCGCGTCCGAGAGCACAACAGATACAGATATACCTTTATCCCGCATCTACGGTCTTGATGTAAGAACAATCGTACTGGATCCTGGGCATGGAGGCCATGACCCTGGTGCTTCCGGGCCAGTGGGTCTGAGTGAAAAAACAGTCACACTCGATGTTGCTTTGCGTCTCGAAAGACGACTGAAGTCTCATGGCTATAACGTGGTCCTCACACGACGACAGGATATGAGCGTAAGCCTCCGGAAAAGGGTCGAAGATGCACAGGCTCACGAGGCAGACCTTTTTGTGTCAATCCATGTCAATTCGGTCCCTGTTGATACACTGGCTTTCATTGAGACCTACTACTTCAGCCCGCGTGGAGATGCCCGCGCGGAAGCCTTGGCCCTTCGAGAGAATGTTAATGCCGGCTACAGTGTCGCCCAGTGGCAAAACAGCCTTGAGGCGTTGGGGCGAACAGTGCGAGATGAAGACAGTCGACGACTGGCAACACACGTTCAGAATGCGATGATGTCGACTATGCACAAAATTAATCCCAAGATTCACGATTGGGGGACGAGATCGGGGCCTTTTTCAGTACTTCTGAACGCGAAAGTGCCGGCAGTACTTGCTGAAATAACTGCGATTTCCATGCCGGAAGAAGAGCAAAACCTGCTGGATGATGCTTACCGCGAGCAGTTGGCTATTGGCCTTGAGTCTGGTATTATCTCTTATCTTTCCACAGAGGGTAGTTCTGTAACAACTGCTAATTAGTTTTATGTCACATCAATCTGAAACATCCAATAATATTCTACGCGTCGGTATCGATCTGGGAACTTCACGAAGTGCCATTGCCGCCGATAATGGCAAGCGCAAGTGGATTCACAGCTACGTCGGCTGGCCCCGTGATTTTATCTCACGCAAATTACTCAAACGTGATGTGCTCATTGGAGCGGATGCCATTGAGCATCGGAATTCAGTCAACTTAGTTCGTCCTTTGGAGCATGGTGTGATCAAGGACGGAACAGCCAGAGATGAAAAAGCTGTTCATGAACTGATTCGGCATTTGATATCGCTAGCGGAACCAGAGGATGGGCAGAAAATTTATGCTGCCGTCGGTGTGCCGGCAGAGGCCCTGCAAGTCAATAAGCTTGCAATACGCGATGCCGTGGGTGAGTGGGCGGATACGCTGATGCTGGTATCGGAACCGTTCGCAGTGGCATACAGACTTGGTGCTCTTGATAACGCTTGTATCGTTGACATCGGCGCAGGTACGATTGATTTCTGTGTCATGCATGGCACAATGCCGAGCGATGAGGATCAGCGTTCACTGGGCACCGCAGGAGATCACATAGATCAGCAGCTTTTCGATCTACTGTCGGAGCGCTTCGCCAATACACCTGTAAGTGAGACTCTAGTTCGTGAATTGAAAGAGAAGCACGCGTGCGTGTCCGGTACAAGTGAACTCATTAAGGTCAAACTTCCAATCGCCGGCAAATTTCAGCTACAAGACATCACCAAAGAGATTTGCCGAGCCTGTGATTCGTTGATACCAGGCATCGCGGAGACACTTATTGATCTACTGAGCACCTATGAACCAATGCTTCAGGAGCGAATTCGAAATAATATTTACTTAGCAGGTGGTGGAAGCCAAATCCGCGGCTTAGCAGAAGCCCTCTCTTCTGCCTTGGGGGAGTATGGGCATTTCGCTATCACACCCATCGAAGATCCGCTGTTCAGTGGCGCCGAAGGGGCCTTGGGCTTGGCGGAAGACATGCCGGAGGAATATTGGGAAAACATGTAAGACGTCCCCTCGTGATCGTCATCGCTGCACTGGCTCGCGAGAATCGCTGTATCGGTCGCAATCTGCGCCTCCCTTGGCATATCCCCGAAGATATGCAGCGCTTCAAGCGACTGACGACCGGCTTCCCAATGATCATGGGACGCCTAACCTGCGAAGGACTCGTACGTGATTTTGGTGGGCCACTGCCAAACAGGCAGATGCTCGTATTGACGAGCAACCCCAATACAGATATCCATCCATCCATTGAACCATTTGCTTCACTGGAGGCTGCTCTGAAGCATGTAGAGTTTGCTGATCGGGTGTTTATTGCCGGTGGTGCCAAGGTTTATGAAGAGGGGGTATCCATAGCAGATCGACTTGAATTAACCCTCATTGACCGCTCCTATGAAGGAGACACTTTTTTTCCGCCCTACGAGCACCTTATCGGAACAGAGTTCTCGCCCGTAAAAGAGCAGCCACACGAAGGGTTCACTTTTGCTACGTACGACCGAATTAGTCCCTCAAAGACCAATTGAAATTGGCCTGCTTGTCGGTAACCAAGGATTTTCGACGTGTACGGTATCACAAAACCAAGCAATGCTCATTCAGGCAGCGCAAAATTCCTGCCCTTTTGCTGGACAACTTCTTCGTAATAGGCTTCGTACTGGGAAACTATTGCAGAAGTATTGTAATGGCGGACAGCATGTTCCCTGGCTCGTTTAGCCATTCGCGCGTGTAATTCATCGTTCATAAGTATCTTGGTGCAGGCCTTGGCGAAGGCTTCTATGTCACCTACGGGACATAAATAGCCTGCTTCACTGCCATTTACGAGCTCCGGTAAGCCACCAACGTCACTGCATACGACAGGTACGCCGCAGGCCATGGCCTCCAGCGGAGCAAGTCCAAACGATTCAGATCCACTGGTAAGCAAAAACAGATCGGCGATGGACAGAATCTCTGCAACCGGATCCTGTTTTCCGAGAAACCGCACAGCATCCTGAATCCCCAAATTGCGCGCGCATTGCTCCGCATTGGATCGATCTGGGCCATCACCTATCAAAAGAAGCTTTACCAGCAATCCTTCCTGTAGAATCCGCTGAAACACTTCAATGACGTGAGGGACATTCTTCACGCGCCGGAAATTCGATACATGCACCACAACTTTTTGATCAGCCGGACAAATCGCCCTCTTAAAATGCTTTTTGTTTTGGCGACGAAAGTGTTCTGTATCAATGAAGTTGGGGATCACTTTAATGGGAGTGTCCACACCGAAAGCATCGTAAGTCTCCTGGCGTAGGAAGTTTGACACCGCCGTTACACCGTCCGACGCGTTGATGGAATAAGTTACCACGGGTGCATAGGATGCATCCTGCCCAACAATCGTAATATCGGTGCCGTGCAAAGTCGTGACGACAGGCAGGGAGATCGACTGCTTTTCGAGTATATCTCGTGCCAGAACAGCACTGGTCGCATGCGGTATCGCATAATGCACATGAAGCAAATCCAGCGCCTCGTATTTAGCAACATCGACCATCTTGCTTGTCAGAGACAGCGCGTACGGTGGAAAATCAAAGAGCGGATAGCGAGTGACACTCACCTCATGGAAATAGATGTTTTCCGTGATTTTGCTCAAACGAAAGGGTAGGGAGTAGGCAATAAAGTGTATTTCGTGACCTCTAGCAGCCAATGCTCTGCCCAATTCGGTGGCTACAACCCCGCTTCCACCATAAACAGGGTAACAAGTGATTCCAATGCGCATGATATAGTTTGTATCGTAGAAAACGGAAACCAGTACAGTGAGCACAAGGTTGCACTGTCCATCGTATAAGATCAAAAAAATGCGCCGATTTGTGCTTGTTTTTGTCTTAGGTGCGCTTGTTGCCCCTACCGCAATTTCCCAGACCTTTGGTGTTAGCGCCGGAGCCAATTTTCAGCAACTGAGTGAAATTAGACTCAATGAGTTGGAAACAAAATTCGCAAGCCAAAACGGCTGGCATGTAGGATTGTGGGCAGAAGTCCCACTTGGTCCGGCAGCTGCGCTGCGCGGCGGCGGCCGGTATATGGCAGCCGGGCAGCTATTCAATGGATTGGAGGCCAATTTCCCATCGGTCCGAGAAAACTTTGAGGTTTCGCTGGTTGAGCTCTATTTGCTGCTGCGAATAGGCTTTCCTTCGCAAGTAGTGAGTCCATACGTCTTTGCCGGTCCGGTATTTAGGATCCCAGTCAACACTGACCACCAACTCGGCAACGATCTATCAGCTCTTTCTTACGCGGGAGAGATCGGAGGTGGCCTCGTTATCGATCTGGGGCCAATAAGCCTGTACCCTGAAGTTGCTTACGTCTTCGGGTTGACTCGCTTCATTGAAGACGAGTTGGTACTTGAGTTTATTTCCCTAACTGTCGGTGATACGCAAAGGCTGAATACGGCAATGCTACGTTTGTCTATTGGACTTTAGCCGAATTTATGCTCTGTCTGTGATCGATACTCCAAATAGATTCTCACCCTCCCTGCAAAACAGGAACTAGTTTGCGGATCGTTTGGCTCAATTGCAGATCAAATCCTCACCAAGTGAGGTAGATGTACGAGAACATCTGCTAAGTCGTGTCCCCACTATATCCTGGATTTCAGTATAGGAGAAATTAATGCGGATGAACCCAAGGGTCTCGACCGGACTTACGCATAACAGACAAGAGATAAATACCTCCCAATAGGGACCCAGTTTATGGAAATCCCAGGAATTATCCCGAGATCATCACCGATCCCCCAGATGCAACTCAACATTTGCCGGAACGAGCCCTGATGAGGTTAAAGAAGGCTCCCAGACGCCAAAATCACGCTATAGGTTGCACTCGCCGCGGACCGGCGGAATGGGGTCACGACAACCTTTGTGAACCCATTAAACTGCGCCCGAAATTCCAACGCTGAATCGACTGTCTGGCGCTCATTTTGCACTCATGGTCGGGCCCCGCACTTTAAGTTCTTCGGCGAGTAGCTGGAAGAGGACATGCTCCTTGTCACGCCCATTGATGCGACGAACTACTTCACGCTCTTGTCGCATAGATAGATGTCAGTGATCCACTAGGCTGCTGTCACGAAGAATGCTGTCGACGAGGTTGAATCTGCATCGGCTGTCCTTCACACGCAAGTTAAGAAGGTGGCGTGAGGCTATGCATCCGAACGGTTTGGAGCCCAAGCTCGGACCGATGGAGCAGGAGCACGTAGTCGGCTCCGAATTCCTGAACATTGCCGGGGGGCTGGGCCATGTGACAATAGAATTTGCCGTCAGCACCGAAGGCAAGCCATCCACGATCTTCCCGGGGCCGGTCGTATTGGCGGACCCAGATGCGGCCGTCACGACCGATCCTGACACTGGATATAACTGGGAAAACGTCAGCCACCGGACGTTCCTGGCTAAGCATGTACCGAGCAGGGCTACGGAGCTTCCGGTAATCCTCGCGCCAGGCACGTATGTCCGCACGCGTAACCTCACGGTTCTGTTCTGGCCAGCGGATGGTCATCCGTAAGTTGAATTCATCGTCCAGAACCTGGACCTCGGGTTTACTTCCGTGTGCCAGCACGATGGTTGACCCCAGCGCGTCAACTGCGGCTCTTGCTTCGAAGAGCGGGGACAAATAGAGGTTCTCGGGGGCTTCACTGACTGTGCCATAGGTTCTGTGGGGAATCCGGGCAAGGCTGCCGACAAGTTTCCCGTCGGGATCATGGATCTCCACTATCATCGTGTCTGGAACGTCAAAGTCCGGGGTGCGCATTCCTACCCCTCCCTCTTTGGCGTTCACGGTATACCCGTTTTCGAGCACGCCCCCAGCCATTGACCGGTTTTGGTACACCGGATCAAGCAGGATCCTCCGCACGAATTGGCCTTGGGCCGTGAGTAGAGTGTAGCTCCAAGGCCGATAGTTTCCCACCCAAAGCGTGTCACCTGCCGTGATCCCCAGGGTAGCGGGATTGGTGAACTCACCGGGGCCTTCGCCGCGCTGGCCCATTGATCGTAGGTGACGCCCCGACGCGTCGAAAATACGAACTTCAAATAAGTCGTTATCAACCACAGCAATAGATCCATCTGACAGAAGTCCCATTCCCCAGATATAAGAGAACCATTGGTTGTCGTCTTCCTCGTCATCGCCGATGACCAACACGGGTTCCTCACTGAATGTGCATGTTGCCTCCGAACTTGCGGGAGTGCTGGTTACGATCTGTGCGCTGGAACTGTCGATGGTTATGGTTTCGGATGGTGCTTGCCGGGAGCTGTTGACGTTCCAGGTTTCGGATGGTGCTTGCTGGGAGCAGGCACCGAGGAACAAGGCAAGCGCGACCACAAGGCTTCCCAGATATTGGTTGGGTGAGATCATTTTTGTTGTCTCGTGCTGGATGGGGATTCAGGGGTTGGTGTCTAACGACAGCCAAATGTACAGTCGCGGGAGATCAAAGGTCCACCATGGAACCTCGCCTGCATTGAAGCGGACTGAAGCACAGCACTGATCTGGCTGGCCGATAGCAGACTACGACGCGACCGCCCCAGTAGGATACGCACTGCAAAATTTCGCATATTTTGAAGTATGCGACAGGTACGTGCGTAACTTCGTTTTTCAAACGAATGTCACCAGACAGATTATACAAGTGGCACTTATTCATGGCCCACTGGCAATGGTGGGGGCGTTTCACGTAACAGTTCAAGTCTATCAACCGGGGCACAACTACCAATTCTCCACCCCCAATTCATCCATTAGCCCCAGCGTCAGCTGGAGGCCGTTGAGCTTATTGGAGTGCTCGTTGAGATACTAATATGCTTGGTTCGGCGCCGTGAATACAGCCTGGACCGTGTCAGCTGCAAGCATACCCTTTTCATTCATCCAGTCCAGGCACGTCTCATCCGCGCCACTGGCTCCAAACTCATATTAACATTTCTTTGCAAGTTTGATGACGTGTTTAATACTTCGCAATCTAACACCAGTTGTGTGCAACATCGTCATCCTGTTTGTCGCTTTGGATCATTTGCAGACCACGTTCGGTTTTTCGACGGAAAAGGTGTAGATTTAGGTCCGCTAGCACATGGAGTGCCGGAAATTTTGACTCACTTACACAGCGACCATCGATCAGATGTTGCGCAATGGATTTGAGAAGTGGATGGTGTTTGGCCCTTGCGGCTGCAGTTTCTAGCTCATTTGCCTGTCGTAGCGGTGAGGAGGGCATTACGCTCCACCCTACACCAGCCAACATTCCGGTGTTTAGGGATTCAGCGTTTGTGCATTCTGAGCACAGGACTGATAGCCCATGGCTAGAAATAGCTGCCCTGCAGGGTCAGACAATAGGGGTAGAAGAAGGCGCGAGCCAAGAGATGATTGGGCTTTTTATGGACCTAGCAATTGGTCCTGAAGAGATCGTGTACGCAGACTGGATGCATCAGGAAGTGCGCGTTTACGGCTTTGATGGTTCGTTCAAAGGGCTTGTCGGGAAAAGGGGACAGGGTCCGGGAGAGTTTATTTTCCCTAAGGCGGTAGACATCGCTGATGGAGACAAGCTGCTCGTTGTGGGTTATGATGGCTCCAGGATACAGTATTTTCGGCGTCAAGGTTCGGCCTATGAGCTGGAGGGTTTATTCCGAGCAGCGACTGCGTTCTCGAATGGCGACATTTGCGCGATGCACGGCCATGTATATACGCTTGGTTATTCGGAAGAGCTGGACGGAGTCATCCACAAGCACACATTGGAGGGGGCGCTTGTGGCATCGTTTGAGGCTCCGTATGAGCATTCGTCCCCATTCGTCAGACGCCAACTGTCAGGTCGTGGACAGCTGGCTTGCAACAAGAAGAGCCGCGTTGTCGGCCATGTCAATGCTTTGCATTCTGTGCTTACCGGTTATTCAGAGGCGGGAGATCGGATATGGCGCGTAGAATTCGCCAATGCGAAACGACCACACGTGACGGAAACCAAGAATCTGCGGGGGGAACGCTCGCTGGAGTACACAATGGCATCAGGTGGCGAAGCCGCGGCATTCTGGATTATGGGGAGTGCAGAGGCAGACTCTACCTTCACCATTGCCTACTACACAATAGGAGAGAAAAAGTCGGGAAAGCGGCATGTGTTTCGAATTGACGCCTCGTCTGGAGATGGGGGCTATTTAGGCTGGTATCCGGGTTGGGATGGGGACGTCAAGGTGCCGAACTTACTCGCACTGGATAAGGGGAGGCTGTATACGGTACAGCACAGGCCGTACCCCCAGATAGGGATCCACGATAGGCCAAATCAATTACCAAGAATCTTGTGCAATGACGCGGTTGGAAATGGGGGGCTTTTGTCATCGCGGTCACTTGTTTCGGCCTTGGTGTGGCTGACGTTTTACCGGTTCCAACGATAGAAATCCACTGGAGTGAGTCTCGCTCAGAAGCAGGCTTTTATATGCCTTCCTACGAGTACAAAAGAGGGTGGGAGATCATGTTGGTGTACATAGGCTCTTCATCGTGTGGATTTGCCAATATTCCCGAGATGCCAGTTGACCCACGCAGGCTGCTGTCATGAAGAATGCCTTTCGACGAGGCTGAATCTGCATCGGCTGTCCTTCACATGCAAGTTAAGAAGGTGACGTGAGGCTATGCATCCGAACGGTTTCGGCCCCAAGTTCGGACTCGTAAAGTAGGAGCACATAGTCGGCTCCGAATTCCCAAACATCGCCGGGGAGCTGGGCCATGTGACAAGCGAACTTGCCGTCAGCATCGAAGGCGAGCCATCCACGATCCTCTCGGGGTCGGTCGTATCGGTGGATCCAGATGCGGCCGTCACGACCGATCATGATATTGGATATAACTGGGAAAACGTCAGCCACCGGACGCTCAGGGCTAATCATGGCGTCATCATCCTGATCCCAGTCCGAAGGGCTACGGCGCTCCCGGTAATCCTCACGCCAGGCGCGTACGTCCGCACGCGTAACCTCACGGTTCGGTTCTGACCAGCGGATGGTCATCCGTAAGTTGGATTCCTCGTCCAGAACCTGTACCTCGGGTTTGCTCTCGTGTGCCAGCACGATGGTTGACCCCAGCGCGTCAACTTTGGCTCCTGCTCCGAAGAGCGTGTGCAACCAGAAGAACTCGGAGGCCTCACTGACCTTGCCATAGATTCTGTCGGGAATCCAGGCAAGGTTGCCAACAAGTTTTCCGTCGGGATTGTGGATCTCCACTATCATCGTGTCTGGAACGTCAAAGTCCGGGGTGCGAGTGTAAAAATTCGATCTGGCGTTCACCGTGTACCCGTTTTCGAGTACGCCTCCAGCCTTCGACGGGTTTATATACATCGGCTCGAGCCCTAGCCTCCGCACGAATTGGCCTTGGGCCGTGAAGACGTTGTAGCGCCATGGGTAGAAATCTCCAACCCAAAGCGTGTCGCCTGCGGCGACCCACAGGAAATAGGGAATCGTAAACTCACCGGGGCCTTCGCCACCCTGACCAATCGACCGCAGGTGGTGCCCCGACGCGTCGAAAATGCGAACTTCGGCAGACGTGCGATCAACCACCGCAACGGATCCATCTGACAGACGTCCCATCCCCAGGATCGTGGAGAACCATTGGTTGTCGTCTTCCTCGTCATCGCCGATGATCAAGACGGGTTCCTCACTGAATGTGCACGTCGCCTCCGAACTTGCGGGGGTGCTGGTTACGATCTGCACGCCGGAGCTGTCGACAGTCCCGGTTTCGGATGGTGCTTGCTGGGAGCAGGCACTGAGGAGCAAGACAAGAGTGACAACAAAGCTTCCTGGGTACTGAGTGAGTGCAGCTAAGGCACCAATCTTCGATATTTCAGCTTTTATGGAAGACGACATAATTGCCTGAGTTAAGGTGAGATAAACTGATAGACATCGAGCATTGGATTGGGTAACTCACCACGGCTGTCCAAGTCAGGCTGAACCATAGTGTAAACGACCCCATTTCCTCCATGAAGGAATAGCGTATTCAGGCCGAGTTCTTCAGCAATCAGCACACCATCCTTGGTGAAAACCTGATATCCGGTTCCATTATCACGGTCAATGTACTGAACCATGATGGTTTGGTCAGTAAGTTCGAAAAAATTCCTTATGGTCGTACCCCGAATGTCCTTCAAGGCTGAAAAAAGTTGCCCAACATCAGCCGGTAAATCTTTATTGAGTGAACGGAACCATGAATTACGCTCGGAGATTCTATCCACCAGTGCGCCGTTCGGATCTAATTTCAGTATATCAAGAGTGCCGGCCGAAGCGTAGAAGATGTGCGTTCCATCAGCAATGAGGCCACCCTGAGCATAGCGATATTCGGCGTTGGGAAACTTAACCGGTGGCAATGGAAATTCCGCAAGTACCTTTCCAGCGGAGTTCATGCGTGTCAATATTCTCTTTGACCAATCTCCCGCACCGTAGATCATCCCGTCTGGATCAACGTCAATGAACCTAGGGCCCCTGAAACTGGGATCAGCACGCCCCAGGCATACTCCTTCGGCCGTGAATTGGTAGCCCCAATAGCCTGCCGAACTGTTTTTGAGGAAAATGAATTCATCATTCCCAAACTTAGCAGCACGAGGAGAAAAAGGAAGTGCCGGATGACAAGTTGATGGATTCAGCGAGGCTTGCAGTGTACCAGTTGAGTCAAACAACAAGGTTTGCTTTCCCAGCCGGTCGGTTATAAGCAACCGACCATTTGAATCAACATCAATGTGGTCAATAGTAGCTATTAGCAGCGTATCTGGATTATCAAACTTGATCGTGCGAATTCTCTCAAAATGCTTGAACTGGAGAGGTGGTATCTCCTGTGCGTACATGTCTAGTGCGGAGCAGGCAATCAAGAGAATCGTGATAACGAGAAGCGTGATGCGGTTCATTTTGCGAAGGTCAGCTTGGTTGAAAACTATACTGGGTTCAGTCGGATGAAACCATTTTCCATACACAGCATCGGCAGGATACGATTTATTCCGGTAGCCTCCCTCAGGTTTGAACAGGTACTCCTCCCCACTCCCATGTAAATTCGCCCCCTTCGTCTTCACAATTGGCACGGATGCAATCCATTCAAATTACCGGCCGACCGCTTTCCCTACAAAAGCAACCCTTACGAATGTGGAGTCTCCAACGCGGGGCTACCTCTTGTTTAGCACCCGATGAAACGTAACATAATTGCCAAATTAAGGCGAGATAAACTGATAGACATCGAGCATTGGATTGGGTAACTCACCACGGCTGTCCAAGTCAGGCTGAACCATAGTGTAAACGACCCCATTTCCTCCATGAAGGAATAGCGTATTCAGGCCGAGTTCTTCAGCAATCAGCACACCATCCTTGGTGAAAACCTGATATCCGGTTCCATTATCACGGTCAATGTACTGAACCATGATGGTTTGGTCAGTAAGTTCGAAAAAATCCCGTATGGTCGTGCCCCGAATGTCCTTCATGGCTGAAAAAAGTTGCTCAACATCAGCCGGTAAATCTTTATTGAGTGAACGGAACCATGAATTACGCTCGGAGATTCTATCCACCAGTGCGCCGTTCGGGTCTAATTTCAGTATATCAAGAGTGCCGGCTGAAGCGTAGAAGATGTGCGTTCCATCAGCAATGACGCCACCTTGATCAAAGCGAGATTCGGCGTTGGGAAACTTAACCGGTGGCAATGAGAATTCCGCAAGTACTTTTCCAGCGGAGTTCATGCGTATCAATGTTCTCTTTGACCGAATTCGCACACCGTAGATCATCCCGTCTGGATCAATGTCAAAGAAACCAGGGCTCCTGAAACTGGGATCAGCACGTCCCAAGCATGCCCCTTCAGCCGTGAATTGGTAGCCCCAATAGCCTGGTGAATCGTCTTTGACGAAAATGAATTCATCATTCCCAAACTTAGCAGCAGTAGGATCGAAAGGAAACGCCGGGTGACAAGTCGAGGGGTCCAGCGAAGCTTGCAGTGTACCAGTTGAGTCAAACAATAAGGTTTGCTTTCCCTGCCAGTCAGTTATGAGCAACCGACCATTTGAATCAACATCAATGTGCTCAATCGTAGCTATTAGCAGCGTATCTGGATTATCAAACTTGATCGTGCGAATTCTCTCAAAATGCTTGAACTGGAAAGGTGGTATCTCCTGTGCGTAGATGTCTAGTGTAGAGGAAGCAATCAAGAGAATCGTGATAACGAGAAGCGTGATGCGGTTCATTTTGCGAAGGTCAGCTTGGTTGAAAACTATGCTGGGTTCAGTCGGATGAAATCATTTTCCATGCTACAGCACTGGTAGGGGGCTGTTCATTACAGCAACCTCCCTCAGGTGAAACAGGCACCCACCACTCCCATATGCACACGCCCCCTTCGCCTTTTCGATAGACACGGATACAATCCATTCGAATTACTGGCTGGCCGTTCTCCCTACAAAAGCAGACTTTGCGATCGGGGAGCCTCTAACTCGAGGCTCTCTCTCGTTCAGCGTCCGTAGGTTGGACACTGGTCAGATGGGCGCGGAGAACAGACATCATTTACAGGGTTACGTTAGGGAATTATAATCAGAAACCAGTGGATGTGCGCCCCTTTTCGGGGAGTGTTTCATAATCCTGCCCTTGTAGGTAGTACTCCTCCCCTCAGTAAGCATTCGCAGTCCATAGTCCTATCAAATTGCTCCCGAAAACGGATCCAGAAGAGATACGCATCTCTAATAGCACTACGAGTGGCAAAGTTGGACAAAGTCCGGTGTCAAGGATTCTGCAACGAACAGCGGTGACCAATGCAATTTACCTCTATCTCGGAGGACTTGATTATATCCCGAGGGTATCCAGAGGTAAGCCTCTCACAGGAAAAGATGAAGGCCCAAACAGGAGGGTTGGAAGCCCACAGAGTCCCTACGGGATACCAGAGTAAAAGCGAAATCGCCTCTCGTCCAATTGGATATCACGCGCAGGTATGATCGGAATCCAATCCGCTACCCACTCAGGAAGAATCCCCGGGTCCATCAAGGATTGTTCGCTGTAAAAATGGAGAACGGTACGGGGGAACGGACGCAATCGATCATCAGCATGCCGGATGTGGTAGGCCAGTGCTAAGGTCTTTTCCCAACCAGATATCCTCAATGAACTCGGACTCAAATCCAAACCAGTGTAGTAGCTCGCTATAGGACGGCCTTCAATGAAAGCACTAAATTGAAATGGATCCAGTACACAACTCCTGTAGGAATTGCACCCGCGATGCTCAGATTCAACTCGATTCCGCACTACCCAACCAACCAGTTCCTGCTCGTCACGCCTCTTGCTCTCCGAAAACATTGCCCGAGCCAACCACAAGGTTCCTACATCAATATTCCCGGAATGGACCGGCCTAATGCCCCAAGGATTCAGAAGCGCGGCGCGTGTTTCCTCATACGAAGGTATGGAGAGCGGTGAGGGTGACTCACCGGAAACGCAAACATTTTCGCTGGAAGGCGGTGCAAAAACCATTCTCTCAGGCAGCAAAAACGCCGCTACAAGCACCAACAACAAGCACCAACAACAAGCTTTTCTTGCTATATACATGTTCATTCACCTACGCAAATAAACCGCCATGACTACCCTGATATCAAGCTTAGGCACGGGTGTAAATTACACGGCAGGTTGCCGTACTACGTAATTTTTCATAGTTAGATGCATGTTTTTGACGGTTGCAGATGAAAATATTCCGCACGTTAGCCAAGCCTTTGCATCTACAGGGCATGTACGTGTACTGGATGCTGAATCAATAACTGATAAGGTTTGTGCTAACGCCGACGTGCTGCTGGTCAGAAGCGTCACCCGAGTTGACCAGTCCCTGCTTTCGCACAGTCGGGTACGGTTTGTAGGGTCTGCAACCGCCGGTTTTGATCATATCGATCGGGCATACTTACGTGAACGAGGTATCCAGTTCACGCACGCAGCAGGATCGAATGCGGACTCGGTTGTCGAGTATGTCCTGTCTGCACTCATTCGATTGAGTGCTCTTCAGATGCGTCCGCTTGCGGGGCTCACGCTGGGGATCGTGGGCTGTGGTAATATAGGTGGTAGACTCGCAGTGCGAGCACCTGCTTTTGGCCTTCACATCCTGAAAAACGATCCCCCGCTCGCAAATGCCGGCCACTCGGGGTTCGTAGACCTGGAATCCATACTGGCCGAGTCGGACATTATCACGCTGCACGTACCTAAGTCATCGGATACTTACCACCTCATCGAGAAATCTGCACTCCAATCCATGAAGCCAGGAGTATGGCTCCTGAACACTTCAAGGGGGTCGGTAATTGACAACGCTGTACTGAGCAAAGTACTTGATACCGGTAGGATTGGCGCTACGGTTCTTGATGTATGGGAAAACGAACCCACTCCTGACCTGGGATTATTGCGAAAAGTTACACTGGGGACTCCCCATATTGCCGGTCATTCGGTGGACGGAAAGCTTCAAGGAACGGTAATGCTCTATAAGGCAGTCACAGACTACTTTGGAATCCAGCCAACCTGGGATTTTGAGCAAGTACTGCAGCAGGATCTGCCACCTCCAATTTCAGCCGACCCCGAGCCCAGTTCCAACTGGCTTGATACCCTGGTCCGGTGTTTATATGATATCCGGGCAGATGATGCTCGAATGCGGATGCTGCTCAACACGCCTCATGATCAGGTAGCCCGAAAATTCCGCCAGCTTCGACGCAATTACCCCTCGAGGCGGGCTTTTGGAAGACATCGGGTTACAGGCATTCCATCTTCTCTCCTGCAAACCGTACGTGACGGGCTTTGTGTTGTCTGTCAGTAGCCAAAGCTGCGTAGGAAGGTCTCGCGGTTGCGCCAATCTTTCCGCACACGGACAAATAGTTTTAAGTACACCTTTCGATCCAGAAAAATCTCTATGTCTTGACGCGCCGCAATCCCGACAGCCTTGAGTGCAACGCCTCCTGAACCAATCAGGATACCCTTCTGACTAGGACGCTCCACAATAATGTCAGCTTCAATCAAGTCCTTTCGTGCAGGGCGTTCTACAAAGTTTGCGATTGTCACTGCAACTGAATAGGGGACTTCTTGCCTGAATTTTTCAAAAACTTTTTCCCTGATAATCTCAGATACAAAGAATCGTTCGGGATACTCACTGAGCATTCCGGGAGGATAAAAGGCCGGCCCCGGCGGTAAGCGTTCCTGAATTTCCTGCATAAGTGCTGCCAGGTTGTTCTCCTTAAGTGCACTGATAGGTACTACTGCCTCAAAGGATCTCAAATCCATGTACGCCTCAACCATGGGCAACACGGTCTCTTGCCTTACCAAATCGATTTTATTGATTGCCAAAATAGCCGGGCGATGTACTATGCTTTCAAGACTGTGGAGATCAGGTTCAGCTGAGCGCGCATCAGCCATAAAGACGACCAGATCAGCATCTGATACGGATTCCTTCACTTTCCGCATCATGGACTGATCCAGCCTGGTGCTCGGTTGCATGATCCCTGGCGTGTCCAGGAAAATGATCTGGCAGTCCTGCTCTGTCAGGATTCCCAGTATGCGGTGACGAGTCGTCTGTGCTTTTGGGGTAACAATGGAGAGTTTTTGTCCCAGAAGGGTGTTCAACAACGTACTCTTGCCCACATTGGGTTTACCAATCAGAGCAACGTAGCCACTCCTGAAGTCTTCAGGAGCCATGACGCCCTTTAACTAGTTGGGCCATTTCCGTCACGGCAGCACCAAGACCTACAAAAACCGAACGCGCAACGATTGCAAACCCGATGGACACTTCACGTACATGAGACACTGAACGCGCAAACAGACCGTAATTGTTGAAATCCAGACCATGTCCTGCATGAATAGTGAGACCACATTCGTGTGCCACATCTGCTGCCCGCGCTAATCGATGGATCTCATACAACTGATCTTCTCCTGCAGACGCATTGGCAAAATCACCGGTGTGCAGCTCAATGGCCGATGCACCCGTATCGCGGACTGCACGTATCTGATCCGGATCCGGGTCGACAAACAATGCAACCTCATCGATACCCGCTTGCTGTAGTCGATCAACCGTATTCGACAGGATTATCTGAAGCCTTACAACGTCGAGTCCACCTTCGGTAGTGATCTCCTCACGTCGCTCCGGGACAAGCGTAGCCAGATCCGGGCGCGTAGCGCAGCAGATCGAAACCATTTCATCGTTCGTAGAGAGCTCGAAATCCAGTTTTCCGCGAACCGCCTGTTTAAGCCGAGCCACATCGTGATCCTGTATGTGTCTACGATCCTCCCGCAAATGAAACACGATTCCGTCTGCGCCGGATGCTTCACATAAACGTGCAGCCTCCACAGGATCGGGGAATGCCTCACGGCGGGCATTCCGCAATGTCGCGACATGATCGATATTAATCAATAATCTTGTCAAGGATCCACCAATTTATTCTACTCAAACGAAACACACAGGCGATGGTTTATACAAACCTGTTCTTTGTTTATCTTGGTAAACCGTCTACTCAACCAAACGAGTTGTGGGGAGTTATAGTGCTCCAACTGCAATTATGTCTCCTCTCTGCTTCGTAAATTAAGCCTCCTTAAACAGCTGTTTGTGGTAATGGTTAATAATAACGTTAAAATCGCTATACAAGCCTTGATGGCTGTCCTGATCGTGGTGCTGGGGATATGGCTTTACCGTTCCATCACGGAGCCCTGGGATGCCGTCGAACGTCAGGAGGCACTGACAGAACTGACGCGTCAGCAGATGACCCATGTCAGAAACGCTCTGACTCGCTATGAGCGTGCAGAAGAGCGCTTCCCTGGATCTCTTGATTCCCTTGTCATGTGGCTCCAGGCCGATTCGGTAGTCTCTGCCAACCCAGATAGTATTTTCGGGATGGGCGTCCTGTTGGATTCTCTCATGTACTCTCCTCGCACAGGTAGTGCGTTCGAGTACAGTCTGAATGATACCGGCCGAGTCGCTATCTATCTGTTGCAGGACCCGGATTCCGATGACCAGATCGGGTCAAATATCCCAGACGTCACACTCCTAAACGCTGCCAGCTGGGAGTAGCTCGTCAACGGCAGGAAGGTGATTGATTTACTTCCTACCTTGTTATTTCGCACCTACTCCGTGAGAGACATGGTGTACCTGCCTCAAAATTTGAGGGCATGTTTCGTCGTATAAGTCCCTTATTGCTGCTTCTGCTCACCTGGATTCTGATCCGGGTGACCGGGTCTGCTGCACAGGGATCGGATATGTGGTATCCACATACCTACGAACCGGGAACGTCCATCAATCTGTTTTCCAGCTGGAACGGTGTATCAGCCGATGAAGGGTTCGTGGTCTCACTGCCATCCGAGTGGGTGTTAAATACTGCAACCGGTGTACGCCAGGCCCATCGCCACGTCACCCTTGATGTGGTGAACCTTTCTAATGGTCAATATCTGTTGCTACCCTCAGAACCATTGCGGAGGACCTACGATATTATCCTGCAGGTGGTGACCAGCGAGGATGACACGTTCTGGGATTCCAGATTCTCGATAGCCCCCGCGGTAAAGGTTGGTTCAACCTACGTGCCCGACGAAATCCATGTTCGCCGCGGTGAGCTGAGATCCAAATCCAGCACGAATTCCGGGTATGCCTTGGCCTTCGAGAAAGGATTCAACTCCCTCCATATTCAGCCACCGTTACTCGAAATACTGCTGGACAGTCATACGCTTGAATTCTGGGTCCGTACGACTGCATTAGATGTGGTAATTCTATCTACCTGGAACGGCGCAACGGACAGTCCTTATCCGATAGAATTCATGATCGACCCTCAGGGACGCATGAGATATTACCGCAATACGATTGGACACCACGTCACACTGGCTACCGAGTCTCCCGTGGCTGATGGCACTTGGCACCACGTTGCCCTGGTTTATGATGCCGAAACAGATTGGACGCAACTCTACATAGACGGCTCAATTGCTGACTCACTGTTGGATCCCGCCGGTATTCATCTAAGTGGTAGATATCCTGTTGCTCTGGGTGGACGCGTTGGTGAGCTCGAGACTGAATTCGTCGGTGAGCTTGATGAACTGCGCCTGTGGCCCGCGGCCCGCACTGCACTACAGATACATGCCACAATGCAACAGGAGTCACCGCAAGGAAGTGCATTTATACTTGATTTTGAATCCAGAGAGAGCTTCAGATCCTTCAGGGAGGGGAATGCAATCCGGTACCGCATTCCGGGTGGGCCCTCATTTGGACCACTCGTTCACAGCTTTCGCGGGATTGCCTTTGATGAAGGCGTAACACTTACTTGGGAGGATGAGGATCCGCGCTCGGAGGCGTTTCTGATTGAGCGCTCCGAAGACGGTTTGGAGTTCGAAGGACTCACACGTATCAAACGTTCGTCCCTGAGCACTCCGTGGTCTTACACAGATCTCGAGGTTCCCAACCGTGTGGTGTTCTACCGTCTGATTCAAGAGACTCGAGATCGACCTCCACGGATGGTGGGAACGATCAAACTCGGTCTGGCCCCAGAAAGTGATCCACCTCCTGCTGAAATCGTAGGGAACTACCCGAACCCATTTAACCCCCGTACTTCAATTACCTATGAGATTCGGGAATCTCAGCATCTGAAACTCTCCATAATTGACCTCTCTGGACATCTGGTTGCGGTACTGGTCGACAGGCAACATGAGCCAGGCACGTTTGAGACGAGCTGGGATGCTAACGAGTTGCCGAGTGGCACATACTTCGTACGTCTCCAGGGCCTGAACGGGACCGTCCAAACCCGACAAATTCTGCTTACCAAATAGTCATGAAAATCATCTACTTCGGACACTCCGTGCTACAAGTGGAAACGAACGACAAGATCTTGCTGTTCGATCCATTCATCACAGGAAATCCTATAGCGGAGAAAATTACAACTGCTGATTCCCTATCCCCCGACGTCATTATTTTAACTCACGCCCATTTTGATCATTGGGGCGATACACTGGAGATCGCAAAGCGAACCGGTGCGCTGATAGTCGGAAATCACGAAATCACCGAGTATGCATATAAGCAAGGGCATGAGAACGTACAGCCCATGAACACGGGAGGTTCGTGCACTTTCGAATGGGGGAAATTGACGCAGACGTATGCACGACACTCGTCCTCCTTCCCGGACGGCACCTATGGTGGCAATCCTAATGGTTACCTTCTCTTCGCCGAAGAACTTTGTGTTTATAATTCGGGCGACACAAGCCCTTTTGCAGAAATGGCCTGGATCGGTGAAGACCATGATATAGATTTGGCCTTTCTGCCTATTGGCGATCTCTTTACTATGGGGATCCGGGGAGCATTGAGAGCAGCACGCATGCTCAAACCCAACCTCACGATTCCTGTCCACTTTGACACGTATCCACCCATTGAAGCGGATACCGATGCTTGGCAATCATCCATGAACGCCGTCAGTCTCGCTACTCGCGTACTGAAACCGGGTGAATCCTTTGATCTCTAATCTTGGCGCATGAAAAAAACAGCCCCCCGGGCTGAACAGGCACAGCGATACGACCTGCATGCGCTGTTCCAGACCAGCCAAGCGCTGAGCAGATCTTCGGGATTGTATTCTTTTCTTGGTAATCTGCTTCTGACGGCTATGGGTAGGCTCTTGGTTACTCGGGGGATCGCTCTCTTGCACGATCCTGAGGAGCGTAAATGGCATGCAGTTGTGGTCAAAGGGATACCGGAGGTCAAAGAGGGCACCTACCTTGAGCTACCACCGCTAACACAGAATGCGCTCGCATCGGGCGACGCATTACCGGTTGCTCTGCAATCTCTTGGAATTCATCTGTTACTGCCTATACGTGAGGAGCACGAGGAAGTCGGTGCGATCGCGCTGGGCAGCAAGCTCACCGGAGGATCTTTCGAACAAACAGAGCTCGAATTTGTGCAGTCGATGGTAAACATGTCGACGGCTGCTATTCGCAACTCACTGATTGTGGAAAAATTGCGGCAAACGAACTTGGACCTGGACAACACTGTACAGCAACTCAATACACTTTTCGAGTTGTCCAAAGAGTTCAATGCAACTGTAGACCGTGAACGTGTGTTGAAAATTTTTTCGTTTGCGCTCATGGGCCACATGGTTGTTCAAAACCATTTGTTTTACCTGAAACGCCCGGAGAATACTTTCGAACTCGTATCAAGTGGCCGAACCAGTGCCGATGCCCTTGATCTCGAGTTTCTGTCGAGCGTTGAGGAGCTCATCAGAGCGAAACCGGGAGATATACTGGATCAGAATAATATGGCGATTGCCCTGCCAATTCAGCAGCAGGGATCAGTTCATGGAGTACTATGCTTGGGAGCAAAAATGAACCAGACGCCTTATTACCGCAAGGACATTGAGTTCCTGTATGCTTTGGGCAGTCTGGCAGTGACTTCCATTCAAAATGCTGAACTGGTAGAAGAGCGTATCGCCAGACAAAGGCTGGAAGAGGAGCTTCGCATGGCCCGCGAGATTCAGCGCAACCTGCTGCCAGCTTCGATTCCAGAGATCACCGGACTGGAAGTCGCCACACTCGCTTTGCCGAGCCGGGAGGTTGGAGGGGACTACTTTGATATCGTGTCCATTACCAAAAACCGTACACTTTTTATGATTGCGGACGTTACCGGTAAAGGTGCGCCCGCAGCACTCCTGATGTCCAGCATCCATGCGTGTACACACGTCATGCTGCCAATGGACCTAACACTCCAGGAAGCCATTGAACGCACCAATTGCGTCTTATATGAAAACACGGCCGCAGATAAGTTCATAACCGCCTTTGCAGCCATTTATTACCCAGACAGATCTCTCTCGTTTGTGAACGCCGGACATGAAGCCCCTTTACTCATTCGTGCGAACGGGGAGGTTGAGCATCTCACAGATGGTGGACCACTTCTCGGTATCATTCCGAACGTACCATACTATCCGGGTTACATAACTCTGGCACCCAACGATTTTATCGTGCTTTTTACCGACGGTGTAACCGAAGCCATGGGGGAAGCGATGGAAGAGTATACCGAACAGCGGCTTCTGGACCTTCTCCTGGCAAACCGCAGTTGCTCGGCATCTGCCCTTATTGAATTGATTCAAAACGATATAGAGAACTTCACGGGACCCGTTGCAGCACTTAGCGACGATCGTACCCTGATAATTCTGAAAGCAACCGATACGTAGACGGTAAGCTTGGAGCTAACTGTACTTTGGACACAAACCAGACATCATCAAATGAAATTTTTCGTTGACACAGCAGACCTGAACGAAATCCAGGAAGCCAGTGAGATGGGAGTCCTGGACGGCGTTACAACAAACCCGTCCCTGATGAAAATTGCTGCTGAACGCGCCGGACAGTCACTGAATTTTCATGAACACATTGCCCGGATCTGTGACATGGTTCCGGGGGATGTATCCGCCGAAGTCACCGCAGTTGACTTTGACGGGATCATGGAGCAGGGGCGAGCACTAGCAGCTATCCGGGATAATGTTGTAGTTAAGGTTCCCCTTATCCTGGATGGAATCAAGGCCATTAATGCACTTGCTCAGGAAGGCATTCGATCTAACTGTACGCTCTGTTTCTCCCCCACACAGGCGCTCCTGGCCGCTAAAGCCGGTGCAACGTACATCAGTCCTTTCTTGGGGCGTGTGGATGACATTTCCACGGACGGCATGAACCTGCTGCAGGAGATTATCCAGATCTACGAGAATTATGGCTACACCACAGAAGTGCTTGCCGCTTCTATTCGTCATCCAATGCATGTCACGCAGTCTGCACTCATGGGAGCGCATGTAGCTACTATGCCTCTGGGGGTAATCAAGAAGCTACTAAAGCACCCTCTCACAGATATTGGGCTTGCAAAATTCTTGGGGGACTGGGATGCTTTCAAACAAAATCAGGCGGGCTAAGCCCACACAATTATGGATTTTATTTCACTCGGCAACGCCAATGACATAGGTGCAAGCTGCCATTACCTCGGCATTAACGGCACCGGAATTGTTTTGGATGCTGGTGCAGACCCGAACGAGGACGGCCCTGCTACGTTGCCGGATTTTGTCCCGATAATTAATCGCGAAATCAATCATGCCTTCATCACGCATGCACACCACGATCATATCGGAAGCCTCCCCGCTCTGAACGAAAAGTGGCCTATGGCACGGTTGCACCTCACGCCTGCCACACGAACGTTGTCGACCTCCATGCTGTATGCATCTGCAAGGCTTCAGCAACGAAAGTTTGACGAAGGCACATCTCCCTTTCGCGCATTATTTGACAAAGAGGATCTTGATGATGTTTTTGATGCCTTCCGGGCTCACCCGTATGACGAATGGTTTGACTTGCAGCCAGGGCACACACGGACCAAATTCTATTACTCTGGACACCTGTTGGGTGCTACCGGTGTACTCTTAGATACTGAGGATGGTCGGCGCATATTTTACACCAGTGATACATGTGTGCAGGACCAGACGATTGTTCCGGGAGGGAGCTATCCTTCAGAGCCGGTTGATGTACTCATCATGGAGTCTACCCTCGGCGCTGATCCCGTGGCGGAAACTATTACGCGGGCGCAGGAGGAGATACGTTTTGGTGAGCGACTTGCTGCAGTCCTGAAGCGAGGCGGAACGGTACTCATACCTGTATTTATGTTGGGGCGAGCGCAGGAAATACTGGCACTCCTCGGGCGCTACAAGAGTCGCGGGATTATTGATCCGGAGACGCCCATCTACAGTGCAGGCGGATTACGCGAAGTTTCGCGCGTCTATGACGATTGTGCCGATTCTACACCACGTATCGATTCGGATTTCAAGGTCTATGGGGTAAAACAGAGGCAGTTTCCCCGAAGCCATAAAGCACGACGCAAAGCATTGAATCAGCCCGGGATTCATGTTTTGGCCAGTGGTATGATGATTGAACGTACGCTGTCACATCAGGTGGCCCAGGAGCTTCTCGAAGATGAAAAGCACGCTATCTTTTTCGTTGGATTTGCGAAGGAAGATCTACCTGCTGGGAAACTTCTTCACGCAGCGCAAAGCGGGGCAGAGGGCGTGCTGCTTAGCCGCGAACGTGGCATGCAAAAAATAGTGTGCGAAGTAGATCGCTTCCGGTTCAGCGGGCATGCCAATCGACAAGATCTGACCAAACTTGCCGTTCAACTCCAGCCGAAAACGATTATTCTGGTGCACGGCGAAACTAGAGCCCGGCAATGGCTCGCAACAACCCTTCGTGAGAAATGTCCCAATGCACGCGTCCTGACACCGGGCCAGGGCGAGTTGTTCACTATCTGATCCGGGGTAGTACTTCCCCTCTGGACTACGAAAGCCCACTCTTGGGTTCGGGGACTTCAGACAGGAGTCGGTCAATGACCGATTCCACCGTTACGCCTTCGCTCTCTGCGTAAAAATTCGTCAATACGCGGTGGCGAAGGACTGGATAGGCAAGAGCACGGATGTCTTCGATGGCTACATTGTATCTGCCACGTAAAGCCGCACGCACCTTGCCTCCCAACAGGAGGTACTGTGTGGCGCGCAAACCTGCTCCCCAACTCACCCAATTGGAAACAAACTCTGGTGTTCCATTTCTGCCCGGCCTTGTATTGCGTACCAGGTCTACAGCGAACTGTGCTACGTTTTTGGGAACGAACACTTTGCGGATCTCGCTCTGGAATGCCAGAATATCAGCCCCGGACAATGCAGTATCAAGGGAGGCCTGTTCGCGTGAGGTCGTTTCCAAAGCGACCTGCAGCTCGTCCTCAGCAGACAGATAATCGATCACAATGTTGAACATGAATCGATCCAGTTGTGCTTCTGGCAATGGATACGTGCCCTCAAGCTCAATGGGATTCTGCGTAGCAAGCACGAAAAAGGGTCTGTCCAACAGATAGCTTTCGCCGGCGGCTGTAACCTGATATTCCTGCATGGCTTCCAACAGTGCCGCCTGCGTCTTGGGAGGCGTACGGTTGATCTCGTCTGCAAGAATGATATTGGCAAAGATCGGTCCCTTCACAAACTCAATCGTTCGTCGTCCGGTTGTGCGATCCTCATCCAGCATGTCCATTCCTGTAATGTCCGCCGGCATGAGATCCGGCGTGAACTGAATGCGTCTGTAGGATAAATCCAGCATTTCTCCAAGCGACTTGATAAGAAGCGTTTTTGCAAGCCCCGGGACACCTGTCAGCAGGCAGTGTCCACCCGAGAAAAGAGCAATCAGTACTTGCTCAATCACGTCATCCTGCCCAACTATACGCCGGCGTATCTGCGCCATAATTTGGGATCTGCCTTCACGTAAACGCTCAAGCGCAGGTTTCTCCATCTCTTCTAAAGGGAATTATATACGAAAGTGCCACGCTAAGATTTGCTCTTTTTGATCAATTTCAAACGGACTAAATCGGATTCATCCCAGCCTGTATCCGAGAGCAATTTCTTTAGCAGTTTAGGACCATAGGTTTTCTTCGGGTGGAAATGGACAACAATGCGATCATTGCCAGATAGGTCCTCCTTCATCTTTATAAAGCCAATCGTGGCTCCCCTCTTTCGTTCTTGTTTCCACCCATCTCGTTTTAATGCGCGTATAATTCTCTTGGCCGTGACATTTTTGATTTGTTGCTAAGTGTTTTTTGATATGGCCATAGCACAGATATCTCTTTGGTTAGAGTATCGTTGTATTCTCTAATCTTTAGATCTGGTCCTTCGGGAAATGGTTCTCCGCAATTAAATAGGGAATCTAGATATAAAATTATCCCATCTTCAATATTCTTCAAAACTTCTTCTTCTGTGTCTCCCCCAACGTGTAGTCCTTTAAGAGCAGGTGCATATGCGTAAAATCCGTCTCCATCTCTCTCAACACAGATGGTAACGGTTATCTCTTGTGGTCTCATTGCATTGGTGTTGGTGTTGGTGTAGTGAGCGCCCAGTATACGTTTGGGAAGTCAAAGGGTGCCCTTACTGGTCATGGTTCTTCGGATTCGGGTTGGGTGATAGATGTCGGGTTATGCATCCATCATCCGAAGAAGTCCTGCACCAGAACAGTGCGTGGAACGCGATGTCTCGCTTATTCGCCACAAACACAGGTAGCTAACCCTGCCTTGTTCATAGAAAAAAGACTTAACAATGAGCGTTCTTCAGTCTATGTTGGGGAGCATTTTCGAGTTTCTGCTTGGTAAAATACGACGGATTGCATGCATTTCCTGGAAGCCATCCCTCTGATACTCCCATTTTCCGTGTCCTCCGCGTCCTGGAGCCCACGAGATTTGGCCGACACGGCATTCTTCTGTGGCCGACACATAACCAAGACATGCGACGTTTCGACGCTCGGAAAAAAAGAACTAATCAAGAGGCAGGGGCGGTCACCTTGACCGCTATGGAGGCGGACGCTCCACCAAGTCATAGAAGCTCCCCAGTTCCTCATAGGCGATGGCACGCATCTGAAGGTTTGCATAGCCGCGCCACACGATGGTGGGGCCTGGCGGTGGATCGTGTTTGCGATTCATGTAGCCCCCCATCATCGCGACCGTTAAGATGGCCGAGGCCAGGTCGGTGGGGACTGTAAGGCCATAACTGCGGGCGTACACCTTCATCATCTTCAACTCGGACGCTCGGAAAAATACGTCCATGTTCAGGTCCGTATCTGTACGTCCCAACATCGTCATCAACATAATGCGCCACGCCGTGACCATGTACATCGTGATGACCCGGTGCTGGGAGTCCGCTTTCTGCATCTGTAGCTTCTCCATTTTGCAGCCACTCTTGAGCACCCGGAAGGTATCCTCCACACGCCAGCGCAGCCGGTAATGTTCGACCATCTGCTGCGCCTGCTCCCGGGTTGTAATGGGTTGTGTGGTCAACAGATACCATTCAATCGGCGTGGCATTTTCCGGCGGATTGAGTTCACGCAGATGAATGCCCCAGACGGCCATGGGAGTTTGCGTACGATCCCGGGTCGGAGGTAGCGTAACTTTGCAAAACCGCAACGCCATCTGCGCATTCCGGCCTGAACGGCCTTTGTGGGTGACCCGCCCCGACTTCATCCGGCGACTCAACTGCTCAACC
>MPNB01000044.1 GCA_002238805.1 Rhodothermaceae bacterium bin80
ATCGCTGCGTGCCCCAAGTGCAGGCTCCGCCCGAGTGAAGTAAGTGAGAGCTCTCACTTATTCGCTCGGGCACTCCCAAGGATTAACTCGAAAATCTCATTACGAAATCAACCGTATTTTTAGGTGTGTGTATGAAACTTTCTTTTTCAAACGAGTTGTCGCCAGACGTGCGCCGTGGAAAGGCGCTTTCCTGTGGCGGGTGCGAACCCCGCCCAACACCTGTCGCTCCGGTTGGTAGCGATCTTAGCGTATTATGGAGGTAACGACATGATATGAAGCACTGAGATTTAACGAGCTACGTGAGTAGCTTAGCGACCATGCGGGCCGGAACGAGCAGCGAACGTCGAGCAGGCCTCGAAACCAACGTATCCGTGCGAAAATCCATACTGAATCCTTCTCGCCCGATTAACGTTCGTCCGAGCCCCGATGGCGGATCTACTTAAGAAAGGAAGTGCAAAAAAGTTCTTATGCTTGTAAAAAAACTGTGGGAACAAGATGAATACCGATTCAAACAGCTCTACATCTACACTTGAACTTGAACTTGAATCTATAGAATCCGAAGATGAAGATTACAGCAGTTCTCCACCGGAATACAGGATAATAAACTATCCGGCAGATTTCACGCTTGAGGTATTGCATCAGCAGTGGAAATCGGAGGAAATAATAATTCCTCCTTTCCAAAGACGGTTTGTGTGGAGTAAACCCCAAGCCAGCAAACTGATTGAGTCTTTTCTTCTGGGATTGCCGGTTCCGGGAATATTTCTATACAGGGAGCGCACGACCGGAAAATATCTGGTTATTGACGGGCAGCAGCGCCTGAAAAGTATATTTTTTTACCTAGAGGGAAAATACTTTCTTGAAACTCAGGTATTTCGTCTGCGAGGTTTGAACAAGGAAAGCCGGTTTTACGAGAAGAGTTTTGAAGAACTCAACGAAACAGATCAAAGAAATTTCAAAAACTCTGTATTGCGTGCATCTATCATCCAGCAGATCGATCCAGAGGATAGTAGCAGCATATATCATATTTTCGAACGGCTTAATACCGGCGGTACTTCGCTTGCAAACCAAGAAATTCGCAACTGCATTTACCACGGCAAATTTGTCCAATTCCTTGAAAACCTGAATAATTTTCCAGATTGGAGAAAGATTCTGGGGAAGAATAACCCAGACAAACGTTCAAAAGATATTGAACTCATTTTAAGATTTTTTGCCATATCAGATCCTTCGGAATACAAAATGCCCATGAAGGACTATCTCTCAATGTTTATGAAAAGTCACAGAAACGCTTCTGAGGAAATCATGTCTGCGATGAAGGGAAGGTTTGAAAATACATGCACCAATATTGTAAATGCACTTGGCGAAAAACCATTTCACATTAGCGCGGGGATGAATTCAGCGGTATTTGACTCCGTCATGAACGCTTTTTCTGGCAATTCCACGAAAATACCACCGGATATTAAGTCACGCTACGATAGGCTGATATCTGATGATGGTTACAAGAATTGCATCAAGAGTTCAACTACCGACGAAAGAACGGTCAGGACACGGCTTGAGTTAGCATCTGAGTTGCTATTTTCCGAATAGATTACTCCTCTCGCAACCATGAACATCAAAGTAATTGATCATGCACTGGAGGACATACAAGACTTTTCAGGAAACAGTAGAATCAAAGACCTGCTGACGCAAGCCCTTCTGATTTTGATATGCGCACAGTTTGAAAAAGAAATTGAGAATTGCTTAACACGGCGATGCGCATCAGTGTCAGACGAGGCTATTAAAGGCTTTATAGACGACTACATACAGGGGTCAGCATTACGGAGTTTGAAGATATCAAACCTCTCTGGACTGCTAAAAAAGTTTGATCCATCCTATAAAAAGATGTTCACGGAGAAAATTAACCAAAACGGGCAGGCAAAAGTAACATATGACAGTATTTTGACTAATCGCAATAGCGTTGCACATGGCGAGGGAACCAATGCAACCTTTGAGGAAGTAAAGATGTACTACGAGCAGGGCCATATAATACTAGACTACTTTGAACAGGCACTCCGCGTGAATTGAGAAGGATTTCCCATAAGAGTTCATAAGTTTCATATTTCATTTTCAGGGGTTTCCGTTTTTTGGTGGTTTCAATGTCGGAATATGCATCTTGGCATGTTTTTGTAATTAAGTTCAATCATTCCATCGGTAATTTCTCTACGAATTGAAGATATTAATCGTCTTCATGGACTGCATTTCCACGGGTGATGATTCTGATTTAATCCGATGAATGACTCTTACTTTATCCGATCATCTACGGCAACGAATCAGTTGATTTTCTAAGGGGTTGCTTTTGTCACATTTTGGAGGGGTTGGCTTCGTCGATCTGTAGTGCCCCCTAATACATGGGGCAAGGTATTTTCGTACGGATACAAACCAACAATGTGGGTGTCGACCCTTTCGTCTGTATGGGGAAGACGGGCACGTCTTGGGAAGCGAGCGACAAACGTACCAAGACGGCTCACCGGGGTATTGGTGCTGGCACGCATGGAAGATCAGGGAAGTAGCAACACGGGAAGCCCTGTCGGTGCTGAGGCACACGGCGACCGGAACTCCGTAAGGAGCAGGCCGGGCCGTCAGGGTGGCGGAGTGGTCCGTAGTACCGGAGACGCGGGGTAACGCCCGTTGAGGAAAGGGGCCGCAAGGTTGGAGGGCAGATAATAAGGACAAAGGGCAACGGAAAATGGCAACGCCTAACATCTGGAAAAAAATGTCAATGCGTCCGGCATCTGCACATGCATAAGTGAAGGGATCGTCAAAGCGACGATGCTGGAGGGGCGTAGCGAGGCCCGTCCGCATGCCATGCGAAGTCGGTCTGTCCGCAGACAATGTGCCCTTGTGAGCGTAGAGGGCAGGACTGTACTGAGGCATGGTGATCCGAGTACGAGTCGCATGATCCACCTAGAGAGCCGGGTGCGGGAAACCCGCACGCCGGTTCGGAGAGCAGGGGGCCGGAGACGACTTATGGGAGCCTGACTGAGGGCCAGCGCGAAAGCGATGGAATTGCCACAGGACCCTAAGAGCACCGCGCCGGCCTCCTGACTCTACAAAGGTAGTAGGTTCAGGAGCCAGCTGCAACTTCAGATGAGTTCCCAAATCCAGTAGAGTTGGTGAAACAATGCCACATATAGAACCGTACCGAAATTAGGCAGATGCATAATATAGTTCGCCAGCGGACCAACTCTGATTCATGGGACGAGTCTGCGATGTGAGGCTGGGGTCACACGCAGCAATGCCAGCCCATCTTGAGTGGAATCTGCCACGACACTACCTCTGTAACTAGACGGCTGCGTATTGAAGATGAAACGTGCGACATTCATACATGCTTTAACCGCGGTGCTGTTCACATTTTTTGTCATTACTGATGTTTCAGCACAAGTTCGCTTTGCAGGTAATGAAAATGGGTTGAGTGTGAATGGGGAGATTATTGATTCCAGTGGAATGCCCGAAAGCCTGTATGATATAGTCATGGAGCATATGCTCATACCGCAGTCACGAGGCTTTAGTGTCTACGAATCAGACGGTTCTTTTCCAATGCGGGTCAAAATTAATGACGTAACGTACGAGATTTGGGGAGATAGAATTGTAGAGTCTTGCGAAACTCGCAACGCGAGTCACGAGATCCAGATACGACCAGACATGGTCGAGATAGGGCCTGTAGGACCGAGCAGTAAGGCATCCGGTCGCCAGATTGAGCCGTCATTTTTGGTCAACTCATTCAAGGGAGATGGACAGCAAGTAGAACTGATTGTTAATTATGGGATTCCTGTGGAATTCGCCTATGATCGCTCGGACGGAATGATAGCGAGAAAGGCGAATGTCAGGACGTTCCTCTTCACTGATCAGAGAGAGATCATCCTCGTTGAGCGTACCCGGAACTTTGATTATTCAGCCAATCAGAGGATGGTATTTCCAGATCAGCATCTATGGGTTGATACGCAGCAGATGCAAGTGTCATCAGATGTACATGGACTCTCGATGAAATTCGAGACGGACAGCGGAAAGACCGTAGCTATTCAGCGTCAGGAGGTTACGCTACCGGATTATGATCAGAGCGGCGTCATATTAAGCGACATTATGCTTGCTTATTCGGTCGAACAGACGGAAAATGGGATACCCCTGAGCGAGGATGAAATTCTTCGGAAAGATCTCTCTATACTGCCTGCACCACGGAATGTATATCTGACTGAATGGCCAACCTATCTATATTTCGAGGTCTATGGGTTAACCCTGAATGCCCGGGGGAAAACCGATTATGATATAGAAATCAAACTGGAACCCGAGGATACTAGTCGTGGGATCCGTCGTTTATTCGGGGGCATATTCAGGCGGAACAAGGACAGGGAGGGTGTATCTGTGAGCTACAGGGCGAGCGGCTCACAGTCGGAAGAATCTCTGTACCAGATACTCGATGTTAGTGACCAGAAAACAGGACCGTACGTGCTGACTCTGGTTGTTCGGGATAACGAGACGGGTGAAGAGTCCAAGCGGACACGGAGTCTGTTTCTGGAGAGATTACTATGTAGTGAGTAAGGGGCAGAGGCCAAGATGTGCCCGCCTCTGCAGCGCGGCGAAGATAATTACGGACTGTTCCCGGAGAAAGCCCCAGGCGGATCGCGGTTTTACGCTGAATGCACTGATCACCGTAGTAGTGATGCAGCACATCTCGAATGATTTTCAAGGAAATTCGTTGTTGTGGCATGAGATGGTCTGGTTAGTCCAGAGCCGCTAAGCCTGGAAATAAGTCCTGCTCCAACAACAAATCCTGTCTCGAAATTCAGGCCAAATCTGATTTCCGATTGCTCCCATAATCGTACATTACGGAATGGGCATGACGAAAGGGCTTATCCAAGGGACCTTCGCTAGGAATCAAGATTCGTAGCGGGTTCCAGTAACGGCATTTTGATCTGCAATTACTGGAACCTATTTTCCACGATAAAACGGGCGGTGTCAAGGGAGACCAGTGTGAATGTGGCGGATAGCCTCGGTCATATCCGACGTGCCTTGCCACAAATAACTGTTGCCAGAATTAGAGCTGATGCTCGTTCCGAGGAGGGCTATGGATGAATTTCTGCAAACTGTTTCCGGTTCCGAAACCATGTTGTATTCATGAAGAGTCGTTTTGGCGTGCTGTCGTACATCTGTGTGATAGCAGCGTTAACGTGGATGCTGCCATCTGCGCAGGGCCAGGAGTTGTCCTTTACGCTGGTTGAGCAATTGGTCATCGGCAACGATGAAGATGCGCTCGCTGAATACCTCTTTACCTTTCCGGAGTTAGTCCGGACGGACTCAAAGGGCTACATCTATGTCCACGATCGACGTCGTGCGGATGTTCGGGTTTTCGACGAAAGCGGACAGTTTGTCACTACGATTGGAAAGAGAGGAGAGGGACCAGGGGAAATGCGTGAGATTGACGGCATGCATGTTGACACCCACGACAGGTTGATCGTGGCTGATCGAAATAGTAGACGGTTCACGGTATTTTCGGATCTCGGAGCACAGTTTGAAACGAAGGCATTTGCTGATGATATGCCAGCCGGGCCACACCCAATCCTGTCGCTTGAAGGTTCTTTCGCGCTCAAGTACGTGAGGATGTATGATGATCCCGAGCAACAACTGCCCTACATTACTGACACGAAGACACTCCATCGCTACGATAAGGCCCTAAATTCTACTGAGGCTTTCGCAGAATTGGATGAGATCTTTAACCTTGACGAACTCTTCGAAAAGGAGAGATCTGACAGTCGTGACGCGTTGAAAATGGCCACAAATGGGATCGACAAGATAGTGCTGGTGCCTAGGGTCTACAGTAGATACGCCTACCGATACACGCATGAAGGAGGTTCATGGGTCATGGAGAAGTTGGAAGGTGGCCCTGCACCAAGAGAATCTTACATGTTAGTGAGCAATAAGGAGTTTGAAGCTAGTCCAGAATTGCAAAGGTCCTCCATTTCAATTAATGGGCCATTCGGATTGCATCGTGCGAGAATCTTCAATTGGAGCCTGGGTGTTGTCATTTTGAGTAATGGGGAGATTGTGAATTTCACGATGCAGACTCCGTTACGGGGGGATCTTGGCAATCGCGCTGAGCTATTTAATCAAGCTGGTGTACTTCTGGGCTACGGCCCACTGCGCTTTGACGATCAAAGGTTGAATCGTAGTGATGAGATCATGAGCACAATTGAAATCCTTTGGATTGACGAAGACGATAGATTGTACCTCCGGCGGCTAAATCAACACAACTTCTATGTACTCAGCGTCGCGGAGCTTGTGATCGGACGCCCGTAATTGATGGTAAGGAGGGGGCATGGATAGGCTTAGTTGCCATCGAGTAGATTGATCTGGTAATACCCCATGTAGAGCCTTGTTATCTGGCCATTGTCGACCAATCGCTTCATGCCTTGTATATTGAGATCCAAATTACCCACCTAGCCTGAATTCCCAACCAAGATAGCAAAGTGCAGGTAGCGGGGGGGATCTCTCGTGGCCTTGATCGTGTATTAGTATGCTCAAGGCGGCGAGAGACACGTCTGAAACGTTGCCACGGCCACTAATCCGTCACCACATACGCCCAGGCAGCCACAGTCGCGTTGTTCAGCGTTCGATGCCCCTGTCGGTTTGCTGTCCGCCCCGCGGGCGCCAGGTCGGCCAGTCTTTGGCGTCCGTATCGCAAAACATTATTCCCTCCTTCTGCAAATGAAAGAAACTATCGGATTCATAGGCTTGGGCATTATGGGTAGCGGCATGGCCCGCAATCTGCTCAAGGCAGGGTTTGATGTTTACGTCTGGAACCGGACGGCGAGTCGCATGGCACCTCTGATATCTGCCGGTGCACGCGGAGCACAGGATGCGGCGGGCGTAGGTGCCAAGTCGGACATCATTGTAATCTGTGTGAGCGAAACCCAGGATGTCGAAGAAGTATTGTTTGGGGAACATGGGGTCATAAAAGGGGCCAGGCCGGGTTCACTAGTTATAGATACCAGTACCATAAGTCCTCAGGCCACAATCAGCATGGAGACACGGCTTTGTGCAGCAGGGCTCCAGATGCTGGATGCCCCCATCAGTGGGGGGAGTGAAGGTGCGGCTAAAGGAACACTAAGCATAATGGTTGGAGGTGATGCTGCTGACGTTGAGCGGGCAATGGATGTTCTCAACGCCATGGGCAGTCGCATTACGCACGTAGGCTGCACAGGGGCAGGCCAGATGGTGAAACTCGTCAACCAGATTCTGGTGGTAGGTACGATGCAGGCGGTCAGTGAGGCACTTCTGTTTGCACAAAAAGGTGGCCTGGATCTGTCGAAGACACTGGAAGCCGTGGAGCATGGGGCGGCGGGTAGCTGGATGCTCAGTAATCGGGGTACGCAGGCAATTGCAAGAGATTTCAGGCCCGGTTTCACAATTGATCTGCAGCAAAAGGATTTGCGCTTGGTCCTGGAAGCGGCAGATGCTATAGGTGTACCGTTGCCGGTGACCAGTCAAATATTTCAGTCGTACCGCACGCTGCAGGATCGGGGGCTTGGAAGCGAAGGTAACCACGCATTGATCATGGCGCTTGAGCACCTATCCGGTGTGCAGATTGGTCAAACGAATTAATGGCAACCGTATTTGTGGGCACATATACAGAACCCTTGGACCATGTTAATGGGCGTGGTGCAGGCATCTATATCTATTCATTTAATGAGGGGCGATTGCGCCCTGAGGGTGCGGTTCGGGGTCTGCCGAGCCCATCCTATCTGGTTATTGATGCTGCTCGTTACAGGCTCTATGCTGTGAGCGAAGCCCTGGAATTTAATGGGTTGGCTCAGGGAGCTGTACAAGCCTGGGCATGGGATTCAGAGCCGGTCGCACTCGAATCGCTCGGTCACGTAGGCACTCGGGGTGGTGCTCCATGCTATATCAGCATTCTTCATAACCATCTTCTGATCGCCAACTATGTTGGTGGGTCTGTTATTGCTGTAAGTCTGACCGAAAACGGCGGACTAGGACAGGTCACAGGATATGTGCAGCATACGGGTACTGGCCCGAATCCAGCACGCCAGGAGGCCCCGCACCCGCATGCGATCGTACCGGATCCCACCGGAGAATATTGCCTAGTTCCAGATTTGGGCACAGATCGTGTGTACATCTACCGAATGGATAGATCGAAAGCTGATCTGCGAAGCGCCGGGGAAGCCGTAAAAATCCACGCAGGGGCAGGACCAAGGCATTTGGTGTTTAATCCCGCAGGTACAGGTATATACCTGATGAATGAGCTGGATTCAACCATTTCATTTCTTGAGTGGAAAAACGGGCGTGCAACACTGTTGCACACGCTAGATGCACTTCCCGAAGGTTATGCCGGGATCCGTTCCGGTGCGGATATTCATATCCACCCAAGTGGACAGTTCCTTTATGCGTCGCTGCGGGGTCTGGCAAGTATCGTCTGTTTTCAAGTAGATACTGGTACCGGACGCTTGGTACAGCCTGCCTGGTTCCCGACCCATGGCACTACGCCGCGCAATTTCACACTCGACTCGGCGGGGGAGCATTTAATTGTAGCCAATCAGGACTCGGATACGCTTGTCGTTTATCGCATTGACAGCAAATCAGGGCACCTTGTCGGACCCAGACAGGTGGTGAATGTGCCCAGTCCGGCCTGCGTGAAGATCGTCTCGTAAGTGGTTGGGGATGCTTACCGATTTATTGATGTGATTTTATGTACATTTATTCTTCTGAATAGATAATTGCCAATGAAACGATTTGTTCGTCGTGGGCTTACCCGCCGCGATTTTCTAAAAGCGACTGCAGGCACAACTGCGATTGCGTTCGCGGGTTTTGCTTCTTCCGATGCGCAGCATTTTACCGAGGAGGCTGAAGCTGGAGGCAAGGTTGGGAAGGCTTCCACGAGTGATGTTCCTGTCGGAGTACAGCTGTATTGCTTCCGACATCTCTTGGAAGAGGATTTCGAGGGAACGCTGGCGGAGGTTGCAAAGCTGGGGTATGACGGTGTTGAGTTTGCCGGCTATTATAACTATGCAGATGACCCTGCCGGTCTTCGCAGCCTGGTGGAGGGGCACGGGCTTGGAATTGCCGGGGCGCACATTGGACTGGGAGCAATAACCGGGGAGGAACTCCAGCGGTCTATCGACTTCCATGGTGAGCTTGGCAACCCGCGCCTGATTGTTGCAGGCATCGGTGAGGAAACCCGAGGGGAGGACACCATTATGCAGACGGCGGAAATTTTCACCACAGCCCAGGAAGCACTTCGACCTCACGGAATGAGCACTGGTTATCACTGCCACGCTTATAGTTTCCAGGAAATGGTTATGGGCAAGACCGTTTGGGACGCGATCGCGGATAACACGCCTGAGGACTTCATTCTGCAACTGGATACCGGTAATGCCAGTAATGGTGAGGCAGATAATCTTGCAGTAATTCGCAATGATCCGGGAAGGATCAAGTCAATGCACGTCAAGCCGCACACCCCAGGTGCTGAGCATCCGTTCGCGCCTTTCATAGGTGATGACTCGTTACCTTGGCAGGAAATTTTTGACCTGAGTGAGTCGGAGGGAGGGGTTGAGTGGTATGTGGTCGAATATGAAGAGGAGTCGCATCCACCACTGGAAGCACTCAAAACCAACAGGGAGCGCGTTCGCTCATTCGGGCGGTAGCTTGTCATGAGGTCAATCGGTGTCGCTGTTGCAGGTACGGGGTTTATTGGCCCGGTGCATGTAGAGGCCCTACAGCGTCTGGGTATGCCGGTGCGGGGTATCTTGGGCAGTCGCCCGGAAAAATCAATGGCTGCCAGCGAAGCGCTGGGCTTGCCGCGGGGTTATGCCAGTTATGAGGAGGTCCTTTCAGATTCGACCGTACAGGCCGTGCATTTGGCAGTGCCAAACGTGATGCATTATGATTTTGCACGTCGAGCGCTTCTCGCCGGTAAGCACGTGATGTGCGAAAAACCCCTGGCAATGAATGCTGCGGAGGCGGACGAGTTAGTGGCTTTGGCCAGGGAGGAAAATTTACATGCCGGAGTATGCTATAACATTCGGTTCTATCCGCTGAATCTGGAAGCGCGTGCGCGCGTCCAGGGGATGGGGCGAATACACAGTGTTGTAGGTCGCTATGTTCAGGATTGGTTGCTCCATGATACTGACTACAACTGGCGTGTGTTAAGTTCTGAGGGCGGTGCACTACGGACAGTATCAGATATTGGCACGCATTGGATGGACCTGATCTACGCTATCACCGGGTTGCAGGCCGAGGCAGTGTTTGCAGATCTGAGCATTGTTCACCCTGTTCGCAAGAGGCCCACAGGCGAGGTTGCTACGTACGCATCTACGGAAGGACAGGAGTTGGTGGATGTACCCATCGAAACGGAAGACTGCGGTTGCGTGATATTGCGCATGAAGGGTGGCACGCGGGTGGTACTGTGGGTATCGCAGGTCACAGCGGGGCGCAAAAATTACTGCAGCTACGAAATCGCAGCAGAGAATGGCTCGCTTTCCTGGTGCAGCGAGCGTCCGAATGAACTATTCATGGGTCATCGATCAAAACCCAATGAAATACTGACGCGCGACCCAGCCCTGCTGAGTGACTTGGCTACGGGCTTCAGCAATTATCCAGGCGGTCATAACGAGGGGTTCCCGGATACATTTAAACAGTGTTTCCGAGCCTTCTATGAGGATATTGCGTCGGGTACAGATCCGCAGGCGGCACACTATCCAACTTTTGCGGATGGTGCCCACGAAATCGTTCTTTGTGATGCCATATTGGAGAGCCACCGTACAGAGCGGTGGGTTCACCTTTAGGCATAAACGCTCATACAATAAAACTCTACGCAAATGAAAGCAGCATTCTTCTTACTCACTCTGGGGTTGGGTATCATACTGGCGGTTCATCTGGCGATGAATGGTCGGGTTGGTGCAGCCGTTCAGAACACGCAAATGGCCAATGCCCTCTTCTGGTGCATTGGTGCAGTCACGGCCATTCTTGTTGGCTTTACAGCCTGGGAGCCGGAGTTTTTTGGTCGCCTGCAGGACGTTAATCCGTGGCTGTTCACGGCCGGCATGATGGGCGCACTTTTAGTATTTGCTATTGCCGCTCTTATTCCAAAGGTTGGTGCGGGCGGATTGTTTATGTCGCTCTTGGCCGGGCAGGTGATTACGGCCATGGTACTATCACATTTTGGCTGGCTGGGTTCACCAGAACAACCAATTACTTTAGTGAAGGCACTTGGTGTAGTGCTCATGCTGGGTGGTGCAGCCATGGTAACCTTTGTTGACTGATGGATAAAGTGAAACTTGGAGGCACTGAGGTAGAAGTCAGTGCACTCTGCTACGGAACAGATCTGATTGGCAGCCGCGTGGACGAAAAGCAGTCGCAAGCGCTGTTGGACGTCTTTGCTGACCACGGAGGTACGTTCATTGATACCGGCAACTTTTATGCGAGTTGGTACCCGGGATGTGTGGGCGGGGAAAGCGAGAGTACGATTGGGCGCTGGATGGCAGCACGAGGTAATCGTGCCAGGATGGCGATCAGCACCAAACTCGGATTTGACTATCCGGGCAGCAAAGGTGGGTTGAGTGCTTCCGAGATTGAATCAGAATGCAACAAGAGTCTCCAACGCCTTCAGACGGACTACATTGATGTGTACTATGCGCACAGAGATGATTTCGACACGCCGCTTGAGGAGACCATGGAGGCATTCCATCGCCTGATTACAGCCGGCAAGGTCCGCATACTGGGGGCGAGCAATCTATGGATCTGGCGGATAGCAGAAGCAAACATGGTGGCAGCGCTGCGTGGCATAACGCCCTACAGCGTGGTTGAGCAGCGACATACGTATTTCCGTCCACGGCACGGAGCGGATTTTGGGCCACAGATTTGCATCACCGAAGACATGAAGGGGTTCTGTGCCCATCATGGTATGTCGTTGATTGCGTATTCTATTCTTCTACAGGGAGCTTACTCCCGTGATGATCGTCCAGTGCCTGCACAGTTTGCGGGCCCTGAGGCCGACGAACGTATGGAAGCACTGCAGGCGGTGGCTTCGGAAACCGGGGCGACCGTGAACCAGGTCATTATTGCTTGGATGCGACAGAGTGCTCCACCTGTGCTTCCGATTATTGGGGGCAGTAAGCAGGAACAGGTTCTGGAAAACCTTGCAGCGTTGGAGGTGGTACTGTCTGACGATCAGATGGAGCGTCTGACACGGGCAGGGGATCCCGATGTAAAGAAAGCATGGCTAAGGTAGTCGATGCGGTAGATGGCAGGGATTGCTTACTATGACTACATTGAACAGGAATTTTTTCGGTAGCAAGATAGTTTTCGAGAATAGCGATTATTTATGTCTCACACCAAGTGGACATATTTGAAATTCTTCTTTCAAGCTGAACGTTCCTGGCGTGCATCAAGCAACCTCAACACTCAGAATCAAGCGTAATGTATGATCGATTTTCTTGAGTGAGTAGCATGAGCAGATGACCAGTGACATAGACTTCTGGTATGGGCGCGCCTTATTTGAGGCACAACGATCAATCTCAGACGCAGCGCTGCAGAATGGTTGACAGAGTGCGCTACGGTGACCGCGCGCAACGGTAGTGCAGTAAAGTATTGCTTAACAAATTTTGTTGAATCATGACACATTTCTTCCGTACAGGTTTCTTGCTTTTGAGTCTGCTTGTGGCAGTGACCGCGCAGGCTCAGGAGACCATTTTCATACCCGTCAAGATTGATGGGCCCATACACGATCCGATCCAGAACAGTTACTGGTTTGGACCATTCTCGGAAACCGCCTCAGTGGCTGATCTCGATAACGATGGTGACTATGACATCGCAGCGGGCCGGAACTGGTACGAAGCTCCACTTTGGATCAAACATGAAAAGTATCGTTCAGGGGCCGAGCCTAATGGCCCGGAGACAGAGAGCAACAGTGAGTTTGCGCTGGATGTTGATTTTGATGGATGGGAAGATATTGTAAGCAGTGGGTGGATGTTCATGAAGGGAGCTTACTGGTATCGTAATCCCGGTAGGCCACTGGAGCCCGGTGAGCAGTGGGAATCGCATAAGATCCATCAGGCTTTCAATATGGAAGGTGTCGTCCATGGGGATATTGATGGTGATGGTGATGAAGACATACTGGTCAATCACTGGAGTCTAGTCGAAGGGCAGGGCATGACATGGCTTGAACATATCGATCAAGCACCCTACTGGGTGGAGCACATTGTTGGGACGGATGGAGATACGCACGGCAATGCGCTCGGGGATGTGAACATGGATGGTCGTCTCGACATTGTGACCGGACAGGGTTGGTACGAGCAGCCGGATGAGCCGCGTGGGCCGTGGCCATTCCATGCTGATTGGGATTTTGAGAGTGCACTCTCCGAGAAAGCCGGCTCAACTGCGCACCCGAACATCGTACATGATGTTAATGAAGACGGAATTAATGATGTGATTCTTGGCAGCGCGCATGCATACGGGTTGGCCTGGTATGAGCAGTCTGTAGATGAGTCTGGCAACCGGTCATTTACGAGGCACTGGATTGAAACCGATCACAGTGTTTTTCACACCTTGGCCATGGCGGATTTGAACGGTGACGGGAAGGATGATCTGATTGCAGGCAAGCGCTTGTTTGCGCATTACGGGGGTGACGTTGGTGTTGGGGATCCCTCTTTCGTATTCTGGTACGATATAAAGGGTGGCGAATTCAAGCGTCACATACTCTCTTACAACCATGTCCCTTACTATCCAGAGGAAGGCGGTATCAGCCCACCGCCCAACAATGTTGTTGGCGTGGGAATGAAGATTAATGCCAAGGACATGGACAAAGATGGGGACGTCGATGTCGTCCTGGCAGGGAAGACGGGACTTTATGTGTTCTACAATCAGGGTACCCCACCAAAGCCCAAGTATGCGAATGAACTCCCACCCCGTTACACATATCCGACCTGGCGTCAATGGCCCGAATACCGTGCGCTTTTCAACGGAAAGGATTTTTCAGGATGGAGGGTGCCGGAAGGTGACGGAGGACACTGGACGGTCAAGGAGTACATGATTGATTATGATGCTCTGTCCGAGGCGGAGGAGAAGAGCCTTTGGACGGAGGCGGAATTCGGGGATTTCCAGCTACATGTAGACTGGAGGTTCAAGGGAGCAAGTGGCATATATGATATGCCAACCATACTTCCAGACGGTTCTTACGAGGTGGACGAGGATGGCTCAACGGTGACTAATCCTACTCCTAACTCGGATTCAGGTATATTCTTGCGCGGTACGACACAGCAGGTGAACCTATGGAACTGGGGAGTCGGTTCGGGCGAACTCTGGGGTGTGCGCACCAATCCCGAGGCAACGCCTGAGCAACGCGCAGCAGCAGTCCCACGCGTACGTGCAGACAACGCAATGGGCGAGTGGAACTCAATGGACATAACGCTCATTGGGAACCGCATTTGGGTAATGCTCAACGGAGAGCAGGTTATTGAGAATGCTGAAATCCCCGGTCTGCCTGAGCGAGGCGCCATTGCACTGCAGCATCATGGAGGGTGGGATGAAGCGCGCGGTGCAATGAACCCTACAAGCTCAAATATTCAGTTTCGCAACATCTGGATTCGGGAGCTTGATGAGCCAATGGCCATCGAAGATCCGACAAAGAACCCCGAAGGCTGGGAAACACTCTTCAACGGTGAAGATCTGAGCGGTTGGCTTACAGGAGAAAACAACAAGTTTGTTGTCGAGAACGGGGAGCTCACGGTGAAGCGTGAGAACCCGGATGGGGAAGAGCACAATCTGGATTATCTATGGACCACCGAGCGGTATGGTGATTTCATACTGGAATTGGATTTCAAGGTGATTGAGGGTACCAATAGTGGTGTTTTCTTCCGAACGAGTGATATCATGGATCCAGTTTACACTGGATTGGAGGTACAGATTGCTAATTCTTATGGACGGCCAGATTTGAGTCGTACAGGGACCGCGGGGGCGGTCTATGATCTGCAGGCACCCGCCAAAAACGCCATCAACTCTCCGGGAGAATGGAACACGTACCAGTTGATCTGCAGGGGTAGTCGGATTCAGGTGAGCCTGAATGGTGAGCGTGTAGTGGATATGGATATTGCACGTTGGCGGACCCCCCACGCGAACCCGGACGGCTCCTGGAACAAGTTTCCGACCGCTGGGACCGCATTTGCCCGTGAGGGACATATTGGCCTCCAGGATCATGGTCAGCCCGTGTGGTACCGCAATATTCGCGTTAAGAGATTGGACTGAAATGCAGAAGCTGCTTGCAGCAGGCCTTATAGGATTGGTTGTAGTTGCTGGAACAGGACTGGATGTCGTGGCGCAGCACCGTTATGAGGTGCTGGTTTTCTCCAAGACCGAAGGATTTCGGCACAACTCCATTGAGGCTGGTGTGGCCGCCATCAGAGCCCTTGGGGAAGAAAACGGTTTTGGGGTGCACGCAACTGAGGATGCGGACTATTTCCATACGGACTCTTTGGAACGTTATGAGGCCATCGTTTTCTTAAATACAACACTTGATGTTCTTAACTCCGGGCAGGAAGAGGCGATGGTGGACTATATCCAGTCAGGAGGAGGATGGGTCGGTGTTCATGCCGCTGCAGATACCGAATATGACTGGGAATGGTATGGTGGGCTTGTTGGCGGGTATTTTGTATCACATCCTGCTGTTCAGCCAGCGGACATTGTCTTTACCGACCGCCATCATCCTTCCACAGAGGATCTGCCGTTGGTCTGGAATCACACGGATGAATGGTACAACTACGAGCCTAATCCGAGGGTCAATGTACATGTGCTGGCCGTGATCAAGGAATCCTCCTACGAAGGGGGGACCATGGGTGACGACCATCCTATCACATGGGCGCACCACTACGACGGTGGTCGTGCCTGGTACACAGGTCTTGGGCATACGGTAGAGAGTTATGCTGAGCCATACATGCGAGCTCATTTGTTGGGAGGAATTGAATGGGCTGCAGGTTTTGTAGAGGCCGATGTTACTGCAACGCTCGCGTCAGCCTATGATGAGGTAGTTCTTACCACCGAGCTGACGGATCCTATGGAGATCGATATTACCTCTGATGGGCGTGTTTTTATTATAGAATGGGCAGGTTCGATCAAGATATGGGAGCCCGCAACAGGAGCTATGCGGGTGATTGGATGGTTACCGGTAGATAAGAATATCGAAGATGGTCTACTAGGTCTTGCGCTGGATCCACAGTTCGACGAAAACCAGTGGGTATACATCTATTACTCGGTCATTTCTGATGGGCCGAAGAAAGTGAATCGCTTATCAAGGTTCGACTACGACGGCTACCTGCTTGATATGGACAGTGAAATCGCGATGCTGGAGATACCCGTTCAGCGCACGACTTGTTGTCATTCTGGTGGTTCGGTGCAGTTTGATAAGGACGGGTTGCTGTACTTATCTACGGGGGACAATTCTGGAGGTGACCGGAATTCACCAGATCCAGACCTGAGACGGATGGCAGACCAGGGTCGTACTTCTGCCAACACAAACGATTTGCGCGGCAAAATTCTAAGGATCAAGCCGGAACTGGATGGAACTTACAGTATCCCAGAGGGCAATTTATTTCAGGCGGACTCTCTTCATCGCGGCGAGATTTACACGATGGGGCATCGCAATCCTTTCAGAATCGCAATTGACGACTCTACGGGTTGGGTATACTGGGGAGATGTAGGCCCGGGACTTGTAGATGGTTGGGATGAGTTCAATCAGGCACAGGCACCAGGTTTTTATGGCTGGCCACTGTTTACGGGCTACAATGATCCGTTTCCGCATTACCATCTGGCTGAAAAGGAGTATGTGGAGCCGAACGCTGCTGCGCCGCTGAACGAGTCAGAATACAATACTGGTGCACGCGAGCTTCATGAGGCTCGTCCGGCCTGGATTCGGTATTACTACGGGCCCAGTGAAGAATATCCGGAACTCGGCGCTGGAGGCCTGAATCCAATGGCGGGTCCAACCTTTCATTTCGATGAGATGAATGCATTTGATACGGCCCTGCCCCCCTACTATAACGGGAAGGTCATGATCTACGAGTGGATGCGCAACTGGGTCCAGGTCGTTACGATTGATGAAGACGGGAGTGTGCTGGAAATCGATCCTTTCCTCCCCGGAAATGACTATATCAGTCCAATGGATATTGAAGTCGGGCCGCATGGCAGGCTCTATATCGTAGAGTGGGGTGACGAATTCTGGGGCAGCAACGCAAATGCACAGTTGGTGCGGTTGGATTATTACGGTGCTTCAGGTCCGCCGGAGACGGAAGTTCCAGAGATGCCTCCGGCATTATCATTGAGTCTGGACTGGCCTCCCGATGGGGGTATATTTGATTTTGATTCGACGTACACCTATCGTGTTACGGTGAATGATCAGGCACGCGCGGACGAAGTGATCGTTCGTACATACACAGGGTTTGACACGTCCCCGATACCGCTGGCAACGTACACGAGGCCGGAGGGTGAATTCTCGATTACACGGGCCTATACACACAACCCGGATCTACATTATGCGGATCGGTTTGCGATTATAGAGGCATGTCTGGACGTTTCGTGTGCACGTGCGAAGTTACATCCACGTCTGAAAGAGGCGGAACACGTGACCAGTGCGGAAAAATCCGTTCGGGAAACTTATTCTGCTCGACCTGCGAGTAAGCATTGGGGGCGCACTGCACTTAGCGCTATGCCACTCGAGAATGGCTCTAAGCTCACGTATGCGCCCCTAAATCTTCGGGGGATTAACAGGCTTACATTCCGCTTCCGGGCGACTGGAACGGGAACGATCTTACTCTCTGCAGAAGGTAGTGAGGTAGCTTTGCCGAGTATTCCAATTTCTCCTGACACAGGCCAGGCCGTCGTACCGCATCAGGCAGATTATACAGCCGGAGTGCCGCCGGATTTTCCGGGTATGGGATTATTGGCGGAGGATGCTTACGATAACTGGCGTGAAGTATCGGTGGAAATCCCCTCCATCCCAAAAACTATCACATTGGTGCTTATCTTTGAGTCCATGGAGGAAGATCCTGTCGTGGAACTTGATTGGATCCGATTCGAAAATACGGATTCCACATATTGATCATCGCTAAACCAAATTCAAAATGCGTACATCTCGTCGTGATTTTCTGAAAACAGGCGCACTGGCGGCGGCTGCGCTTCCTCTGTCCACCCGGGCATGGGTTGCACCGAAGAAAAAACTATTTGATATTTCGCTCGCTCAGTGGTCATTGCATCGTTCGATTTTTGATAAAAAGATCGACAACCTGGAGTTCGCTTCTGTTGCGGCGGATAACGGAATTTTGGGCTTGGAGTATGTTAACCAGTTCTTTAAGGATAAGGCGGAGGATATGGACTATCTGAATGAAATGAAGACGCGTGCAGAGGATGTAGGAGCGACGAATATTCTCATCATGTGCGATGGTGAAGGGCGCCTGGGTGATCCAGATGCAGAGTTGCGGCGTGAATCTGTAGAGCGGCACTTTAAATGGGTGACTGCTGCCAAACATTTGGGATGCCACTCAATTCGCGTGAATGGATATAGTGAGGGCGACTACGACGAGCAAATGAGGCTGGTTGCCGATGGGTTGCATCAGTTATGCAATTTTGGGGATGAGCATGGTTTACACGTGATTATTGAGAACCATGGGGGGTATTCAAGTAGTGGGAAATGGCTTGCGGACACGATCAGGATGGCGGATCATCCACGGGCTGGTACGCTGCCTGACTTCGGCAATTTCCGCATTGATGACGACAACACGTATGATTCGTATCGTGGGGTAGAAGAACTAATGCCTTATGCAACCGGTGTCAGTGTAAAGCCAACGGTCTACGACGATGAAGGCAATACCAGTCCACTGGATTATGAGCGTATGATGCGGATTGTTCTGGCGGCTGGTTACAATGGGTACTGTGGCATTGAGCACGGACCTGCTGGCCGTGAGGTGGAAGGCATTCTGGAGGTTAAGGCCGCATTGGAGGCTGCACGCGAAACGTTCGCAGCCGAGATGGAATAGTGTTCCAGATCGGTAGAGCGGACGGGGAACCTCAACTCTCTGACACCTCCGCAATTCAGCGACCGGGGGAGAGTAGGGGATTTTGTTCAGACACAGGCGTGCGATAGCTTAGCCTACCTGATGGTGGGTAACTGGTGCTTCCTGCCAGCGGACCGAATTGGAGCAAAGGTAAACTGGTGAAAGCGATCCGAGGATTATTGGCGTTAGAAGTGTACAGCGCGCACAGGTACCTCTCGGTTCTTTGTAGATTGGATCATCAACAGACTTTGCGAAGACATGGAATGAGGGAGGTTACTCTGGAAAAGAGTTGCCAATAATCCGTTGAAGATCCAGGACTGTCTTCAATTATTATGCTCCGCGGTCAGTCTTACAGAATGGCACAACTTGGTAAAGAGTAAGGCTATAATAATTTCTACCCGGCCGGTCCTCCAACCCAGAGCGTAGCACATAGCGTTCTGTGTCAGCGGCTGAGGAACCTGCTATGCTATTATATTATATCTTGCGTATGGAGTGTTGCCCAGCATCAGGCACTTTTTTCAGTGATGATGCTTAGTAGATTCACATTGTAGAGCATGTGCAGGCAGGAACTGAGTTGCACGCTCCTCATTTGTCAGCCTGTGCCTTCTCAATGAACTCCCAGATATTTCTGACGGCAGGGATGGGGGCCGGCCCGTAAGATTCCGCTCAAGGTGAACACAGGTCTCGTCTGGCGTGAGCTGCTAGATATTGGCTGGTACTACTGACGTCTTGGTGTACGTACATGTAGGTGCTCCTCCATCTCGGGGTCAGGTAGAAGATGTTTTCGGGGGATGATCATGGCACAACGAAGTGGGGGCCTGATTCTGGATGAATTTGATGTGCGGATCTTTCTGCGGTTGGACTGCAGAAACATCATCCAGCGGCACGACGACCGTTCCACCACAGCATGCTCCACGTTCACGCCCTGCAGCAAATGTTTTGGATAAGTGCGTGAACGAAACTGCTGACAACTGATCCGCGCAATGCTCGGATAATTGTGTACATACGATACGCGTTTGGGGTAGTAATTGTCGAAGCTGTCGCACCGTATCAGGGTTCGGGGTGGAATGCATTCCACGCCCAATTGAAAAAATCACGAGATTAGGCCCGATTTTTGAAAGCAACTCTTTTGCGTACTCTTCCGGGGTAGTCCCAGCCCCTGGAAATCCTCCATGATGCGGATAGACCAATATCCTCGAGCAGAGATCCTGTTGAGGGTTCGAAAATAAATCATTCAGACCAACTCCATCTATATCTCCTGGCAACAGGGCAACCCTGGAGGAGCCAACAGAAATTGCAATGACAGCGCTTATTGAATTCGTGTGAATTTTAGCTCCAGATCTATTGGTACTCCCCACACCTCTGGCTGCCAGATATTGGCTGGGTCCCAGAACTTCAACAGATACACTACCTGGAAGCTCTTCTCGGTGGCCCGAAACCAGTCGTCCAACCATGAACTCAAGCCGGTCGGCGTTATGGGCGCAACTAAGCTCATAGACCAAGTCGCCCCAAACCTTTGATTTTTTCGAGGCATCGCTATTTACATAGACATAATCAATAGATACTTTTTGGGCTGCAAGTATACCTAAAAGGCCACCAATATGATCTTCATCGGCATGTGACAGGTAGATGGATTGGACATGCGTGATTTCCTGCTCTAGAAAAAATTCAGAAAGTGCACTGTGCCTCCTACCTCTACCTACATCTACTACAACAATACTATCTTTCCCGGCAATGATTACCGTACTGTTCCCATGCCCGACATCCAAGAAACACAGATGCCGGTGCAGTGGCATCAGGCGTTTTATTTTTCCTCCCATTCGTCAAAATATAAATCGGCGGAGTCCATGGCCCCAGTATTTACCAGTGCATGGAAACGATGATCAGGCTTGACGAGTTTTCTGATATTTTCAGGCAAATTATCAAGATCAATCCGAACTTTGACTCGGGCATTCCAAGCGGGAACAACAGCATAAAAACACTTACGCTTTTTGTCAACATCGCCCACACGCACTAGAGTTCGCCAAGGACGACGTGAGGGTTGCGGTTCACCTGCTAATTCCTCTATACACTTCGTCCAAGCAAGACGTAGCTCATCTGGACTTGGATCCACTTTTCTAAGTAATCCAGGAATGTATCTCAAATAGTCTCGACGTATCGGGGCCTCATGAATACTTGTACATAGAGCACCAGGAATACCTTCTTGAAAACATCGCCACATAACCCAATCTCCATTGCGTTGTGCATAGTCGCGTTTCTTCAGATGAAAGTCGCACAAGATGGCATCACTAGGTTGAATTTTATCAAAGAAACTCTGCAGATTACCATTACGGACTTCGTTGACCTTGTATGGGGTCAAATTCATATCCCTAATTAAGAATTCGTGCGAGTCCCTGGCGTTGGAATCATCATCAACGATCACAGCACGTTTGATCTGTCGGTCTCCAATTTTTAGCATCCTTAAGCTCCGATGATGGGCAGGTAAACGGTAATGACAGCACCTCCATGTGAACCGTGTTCGACTGCATCAACAGATCCGCCTAAGTCAAGCACGGCATCACGAACGATTGTCAAACCCAGGCCCGTCCCGTGTTTGCGTGTTGTCTGACCAGGAAGCCAGATGTCAGACTTACCAATTTCAGTAATCCCCGGTCCACTATCACTTATGGACAGACACCAGTTGTTATCAACGATCTGAGTGGAAATTTCAATGATCCGACCTTGAGTCCCTGCATCCTCGAATGCTGCAATACTATTATTTAAAAGGTTTGTAATTATTGATTCCACCGCGGCACGCTGTCCGCGAAGAAAGGGGGAACCTTGCACAAGCATCTTGGTCACTTCAACATCCGCCCCACGGAAAAAGGGACTAAAAGTATCCAGCACATCGTCCAAGATACTGTGCAGTTCTAGTTGAGTATTTCGACGTTTTCCATGGTCCAAAAGACTTAGCGTCACATTCCCTAAAACGGTAAAACTAGTCAGAGCACGTTTGGCGCTATTGATCGGTTTTTTGAATTGATTCGAAAAAAGTTCACCTGAAAACTTTTTTGCGCGACGTTCAATTGCAGCGATGGAATGCCGAACGATCTTGATTGGACTCGCAATGGACTCGTGAGCAAATGTTGCCGCAGTGATACCAGCAGTGCTGAGGGTGCGATACAATTGAACTTCCTTCTGAAGCACGTTCACTTCCCGGTCCCGGGAAGATTCGTACAACGTAAATGCATCTTTGATAACATCCCGCATTTCTCTCGGCACATCAGCAATCTTACTCATAAACTCATGTTGGGCTAGATCGGATTGCTTCAGGGCGGTTTTTCGTGCCCTGTGGCGGCGGAGTTCGGCTTCCCTTAGCCTACATTTTGCCATCCAGTCCATGGAGTCACGCGCGAAAGATCGTAAATCACGGAAGGCATTATTTTCAATGAACCCCGAGCGATCAGTCTTCTCTCCTAGTTGGTTTTTCTCGTCATGTACTACGACGCGGCCGATCGACGTATTCGTTCCTGGGCGTTCCTCAGGGCTTCTCACGCGTCTGAGATTCATGCCGAGCCAATCGTCATCTGGGCCTCCGTATGGATTTACTCGCAGGTCGTTATAATAGATATGAACTCCACCGAAATCTTTTAGCCAGCGTCGGACCTCGCCAATAGCTGACCGGCGTGAAGAGAATGTATCTTTATTGAGAATGAAAACCCAGAGGTCAAACTTGGCCGGCGGGCACCGATAACTTGTACGTTCTTTGGAATTGGGAACTATGTCACTGTGCTTTGCCTCATAAAGGAGTTTCCCCTTCCAATCAACAATTTTTGCAAATGCCTCGCCATTTGCGCAGATCTCTGCACTTAGATGAAATTCGGCATCGTCAAAATATCGATTCTGAACCAGCGATTCTAGGTCTTTGAACTCGGGAGTACATAATTCTGGATGGAACCCCAGTGGGTTGTCATCAAAAGGATCAGCAAGAAGAATGAGTTCGCGAGCGAGACGCTTTACCTCCATTCGACTGCAGGTAGACCGAAGATCGTTGATTCTAATCTCGGTGCCGGGAGTAAAGCCCTGACGACTGGGTCTCGTGGTGATTTTCAGCACAAAATCTTCAGCAACTTGGGTATTATCAAACTTGTCCCACTTAATGATCAATTCATGCTGAAGATTCTCCTCCTGCTTAGAAGTCGTGGAAAGGAGAGTGTTTCGACCCATTCGAAGAGCCGCTAATCTACCTAAACCCTTACTTCCTGCAGGGATCCGGCCAAGACGAGTCCGACTTGAAGGATTCTTTGAAGAATGACCTAAGACCAGCCAGCCGTCGGTAATCTGGCTGGAGGTCATCCCATCTCCATTGTCTCGGACAATGATCGTACCGCCTGGCCGACCAATATCTTGAAGTTCAATCTGGCATTCGGTCGCATCTGCGTCATAGGCATTTTTTGCAAGCTCCAAGATGCTTTTGCTCAAGGTCGGATTCAGTTCTTCTCCGAGCCTCTTGACAATCCCGGTGGAGAACCTGAGGTGTGCACTTGCTGATTGTAAGTCACTCACGGCTTGTACCACCATGGCATTTCGGAAAGAGCACTTGTCGTAAGATGTCTGCAGCGCAAGCGAGTATTAAGCCACCTGTCCGTTTTCGGAGAAGCGAGCCGACGCATCAATTTACGGCAAGTTTGGATAGTACCATCCTTGGGAAGCAGCACGACCAAATGGTTTTCAACTGCGACAGGTTTGCGGCTACTAACTAATGTAGCAATAGCCCGACGGCCGCTATCGGGTCTGGAGGTTCTCCTCACACATACAAAAGGCGGTTCAAAGAGACGTCCAGTAAATTGACGCCTAGTCTTTATCGTGGTTAGCTCACCCCAGGGTGGGAGTGAACGGGCATTGATATAGGGAGCATGAGGGCCAGTTTCTGCGTGTCGATATGGTATAACGGAGCCCACATGAACTGAAAACCGCTTACCGACACCATGAGTAGCTCGGTCTGATAGAAATCCTGTGCAAGATTTATCAAGATTCAAGTTCTTTTCGAAATGGAAGAGATAGACATCAACATCCGTCCATTTATCAAACAGGCCCAGCGGCTTCTCACACAACACGGACCCAGAAACTTGCGTTGATTCACGCCAGGTCACGTAGCGACTTCCTGATCGAAGAACATCTGGAAGAATGGCAATTATTCTTGAACCTTCGGGGGCATCGCGGATGGCACGGTCGACGAATAGAGCCGCAACATTGACGTGACCTGACGCCCAATCGCAATCGGCTGGTGCTGTTGCATAACCGAATGGTGGATTCATTATGATCACATCAACATCTGACATGCGCTGCGTGGAAGTGAGAGAGTTGCCAATCCTAATGTTGGGGAATGGTTTTAGGGGTAAACTTGAGTCAAAAGGGGGACGAATTCTATGGAGCTTGGCAGCAAGTAGTATCAATCGTGCTTTCGTTAGAAGAATGAATTGACCAGATATATCAAATCCTGAGAGCAATCTACCCCACTCACTGAGCGTATCCTGAAAAGTGGGCTGAAGGGGTAGTTTCTGCGCAACCGCCAAAAGAAGATCACCTGCACCACACGCTGGATCACAGACCTTTGGGGAAATTGTTTGACTAATCGCCACTTTAGCCACTCTCTTCGCCAGCCTATAACTTGTAAAATATGCACCTTGCCGCCTTAGATCAATTCTCGGTACCCGTTCACGAAGAATTCGACCAGGCTCGCCATCAAGACAAAGTACAAGCCTCTTGTGCCATTCGAAACCGTTGACAGGTCCACGCAATCCAGCCAACTCAAGTATTGACTCTACGTACCGAGAAAAGGAGTCCGACTGATCACTAGCTACCGGGGTAATAGCTGCACGGCAGAGGCAGGTATTGGCTTTGCATAATTCTGCATTTTCGGCGCGCATGCGACTATATTCATTTGGGATATTCGGTATTCTGTCTCAGCAATCATTACATCCAAGCTAACTGAGAATGCCTCAAAAGCAACACAGATTATACCGTAGCGATGTCCCATCCCTCCCCACAACATATCCAATCTTGCTATCAGATGTGTTATGCAACATCCCAGGATACTCCCAACATTGGAAATGTTCCAACTCACAGTTTGAGCTCTTCAGCAACTTTGGGTATTCGTAAAGACTTCAGGTTCTTATTCCATCCGGGCTTAATCCCGTTTTTCAGGATAGAAATAAATTACGCACAAATTGCATTTTGCAAAGCCCTCAATTCGGTTGATTGTTGGGTTTATGAGTTCTACTATTTTTTCTTTTAGATTGACAAACGGGGCAGAACCTTGGTTACAGAAAATGCCCCATATACTTCGCCGTAAATAACTTGTATCAATTTTTTGTTGTGATCTTTCGCGCACTGCGGGTCTCACGCACCTGCCATCTAAAAGTTTGCCTGTATGATCATAGATCTCATTATTGATTTTTCTGATTCCGAAAATGGCCGCTCCCTGTCGGGAGGCCTGCTTGATTGATGGAAGAGCATTTTTGTTGATAATAGCAATACGTGGATCTAGGATTGAGGCATCCACTGTGCAAGAAGCACTGTGTGACCTCATCAAGGAATTTCGATATCGAACATTTATCGAGTGACCCACTCACGGCAGAACTAAATCCAAGCGGTAAAAACCATGGACAATAAGCATAAATGCCCGCACACATTAGTGTGGAACACGCTAGCATTCTTTTGGTACAGACGCCGATGAAATAGTAGTCCGCGAGTAGGCGTTTACTTGGATCCTCCGTGGCCAAAAAACCGTTTTCGTCCACATATCTGGCTACGTCTGGATTTAGAAGAACGGACTGCCGCTGGAAGCAGAGGATACACGGCATAATTGCACGGCTACCTTGCACTCGAAAAGATTCGGAGCCTCTCGATCGATTTAATGTTGGACCGAGGTGCATCGGCTTCAGTTGTTTGCATAGTTATCGCACGCATAGCACGGAAAGCCGACAGACAAGTAAAGCGGTCTTAGGATGATGAACTGGCAACCATTAACGAACACAGAATAAAGACGAACTCTACCACCATGAATCTGACGATTAGAAACGTAGTTTGGACAAAGATGCTGGTAGCGGCACTTGACGCGGGGCAAGATCAAGGCATCCTGCACCATGACCACCCTACACAGTGCAAGATGTGGTGCAATGGAAACGACTACGGGAATTACAACAATGCAGCCGACTGGCAGTTCATCGTTGACGGCATAGAGTATCAAGCATCAGCACATACGTTGTTCAGCGGTGCGGAGATTTGGATTGCGGTTGCTTTAAATCCTAACTGGAAACTGCAATCGAACGTTTCCTTTGGGATGCGATTGCCAAAACCATACGTGGCGGACGCATACGCCAAAGGTATTGTAAATAGGTACGAAGACGGGCGTGTTCATTTAGAGACTGGTTCAATCATGGGCTACTACTGCAAACCTGAACTACGAACTAAAATGATGGACTTACCCATCAACATAGGGGAAAATACGGATTGGCTGTGTCCACGGGATCGAATTGAAGACAGCCGGATCGCGAAGAAGATCGCCGAGCTGAACGAACGCAAAGCGAATAAGCCGGCACCCATGGCTAAATCAAAAGCTATGTGGGCTCGTGCCGAATTGTTGCTAAACAACTCAGATGCGTTCGACGAGGCGTATGAAGAAGTGCTGTCCTTGTATCCGCTACTTTCCGATCACGGGTACAAGTACAGGCAAGGTACAAATCAGCGAGGAACCCCATTTCGCACGGAGTCGAAGCCTGATAAGGAATGCGTACGCTTCGCTATTGATTGGCTCGCCAAAAGCAGACCGAGTATCAACACCAAGAAGATCGCAAGCAGCTATGAATTAAAGCACCAGGCTGAATATTCAGACGGAAGGGGATACATAACCAACGGTGGTTTTATCTGTGCGGCATTAATGGCCGACATAGGGATGATCGGCGGTAAGGATCGCGCTGATGAAGCTGACCTGAATTTTTATATAAACCCAGTTCGCAAAGGGTAAAAGAATGAATGCCGGCGAAGCCAACCCAGTACATCGGCCCAGAGAGCAAAAGGAACATTTTTGGCACTGCGGACCAGTAGATTGAAGACCACCCAGGTATGGGCTATTAAGGAAATGGTCCAGTATTTCTGGGAATATGTACATCGGACTTAGGCACAAAAAGGCTAGGAAAGTTGGCTTTCCTAGTCTGTGCGGTGTCGCCTCGAACCCATGAAAAAGGTTTTGCAAACCGCCAAAATACACTTGTGGGGGATCATCAACGAGATCATTCAAAAGTGAGTAATGATCAGCGGAGGACATCAATGTCAGATCAAAACCATCAAAGTCACATTGCAATCGCCAATGCTGATCCCGAGTTCACCAATCCAATCAGCACCGTGTACATCGAATTTACCGCGTCAATCTTGGATCCCAATTGGCTGACGAGATTTACAGATGCCATGTTGCTGGTAAGTTCTGTGAGTCCACTGGCTTCATCCGACTTCAGATCCTTTTTCCGAAGTAGCTGCGAAGCGCGTGTGAATTGGCCGATTTCAGAGTTATTTTGATCTCCCATGCGTTGTTGGACGGAATCTGTTTTCTTAGTGGTTCCCGCAAGCGGGCTCACTGGCTCATCACCGTGGTTACTCAATATGGCATCAACCACGACAGATCCATGTTGTGTATTCAGAATTAAGGATTTCCCGCAGTTCCGCAAGTACCCAGCCATCCAATGTTTTTATCTTGGTGTTTGAGCGGGGGCCGCTGGCGATGTACCGGGCATATGATTCTCGCACAGCAGCCAATAGTCGCTTTCTGAGAGTGGAATCCACTTTTCTAAGTGCTAGCCAAAGGGACCCCGATTGGAAAGTCCTGAATATACCGTTTGGCATAGCTATACCAGCCCCCCCTGAACGGCTGTGAAAATGCCCTTACATGTTGAGCCATTGCAGGGCTGTTTAGCTCTTTTTGCAATTTTTCCAGGTCTTCTTGCAATATTTTCAGGTCTACACTTGTGCTTCTTCGGGGTTTAATGCAATAGCCCGAATAAAACAGGGCTTTAGGATCATCGCAGATCTGAAAATTTGGTTTGGGATTCATGCTAGAGGTCAAAATCTTGTAACCCAGAGCGCTTAGTATCCCGACTTTTCGTCCATAGCCGAACCACTTGGATTCGCTAAATGTGCCCTTATCACGGGCAAGCAGTCGGTCTTTGTTCACGACCAGCCAAGCATAGGCACAGGGAAACTTGTCCTCAAACTCGTCTTCAGGTATCAACTTGCCTTTGTTGTCGTACGGATAGATCGCGACGCGGTTTACCCTGTCCTTCCCGTCCTTCAACACAGATGCTTTCAAGATGCGGCGCACCGCCCCTTTCTCAAGCGGAAACCTGGTGTCATTAGCTTCAACGAAAACAAATCCTTCTACCCAGCGAACCACCTGCAAGATGAACACTTTGTCGGCCAGCGTTTGAATGCCTACATGAATGTCAGCAATCTCAGATAGTTTTTTGACCGAACCCTCCTCGTTCGCTTTGTCGACGGACAAAGCAATCACAGCCCATCTTGAAGCAGACCTTGCAAGCCGGCAAGAATTAATAAATGCTTCTCCGTCCCATTGGAATACTTCTTCCTTCTTGATGCCACCGCCCTTGTGGATGTGCGAAATGCAAGTATAGGTGCTTACACCTGGAAACACTTGCCAATCCCGGAAATCCTTCAGCGAGACAATGCCATGATTGGCTTCCAAGTCTTTGCGCATAGCCTTTCCCGCCCCATTGCGAATCCAGCCGCTTGGCGATATGAATATGAGATTGCCTCCTTCCTTCAACAAGCGCAGTCCAAGCTCAAAGAACACAATGTAAAGGTCACTCAATCCCTGAAAGTATTTCCAGCCAGCGCGCCTGATCTTGTCTCTGCGTTTGGCTTCCAAATGTTGAATGCGCACATATGGAGGATTGCCAACAACCCAGTCGAATTTTTCAGTGTCGCACAGCCACATGTCCATAGCGTCAGCCTTGAAGATGCGCCAGAAATCGACGGGATAGTATTGTCCAAGCCCCTTTTCCACAGCAGCTGACAGCCTTTCCCGGCAACGCCTGACGGCTGTTCCGTCAATGTCGTATCCAGTTAGCTGCCTCAAGGTTGCGAGATATTTGGCATGGTCCTTGTCAGGCGCTTTGATTGCTCGTTTGCATACCTCTTCGACAATCGGAACAAGGAAGTCTCCTGATCCACATGCAGGATCGCACACATGAACGTCTGCTAGCGACTCCTCGAACATGGGGGTCAGCATATGACCCACGACCCATGCGGGTGTGTAAACCTTACCGAAGTACTTAGCTTCGGTCATTACACCACCAAGTCCTTGTACATGAGCCGTTTGCCGATCATGCTGGCAACGATGTGCCGCATTTGCACCATCCATTGGCGTGCAGCGGTTTCGTCAGGGTAAAGCTGCATAATGTCCCAAAATGCAAGTTCCGGGCCGTGTGCTTTGTCTGGCAAGTTGTAACGACTTGCAACATTTTACAACATTATGGATCATTGTGGATCATATTCCGATCGAACTGGACCACCTTACCAACCATATTTTGGGGTGTTGATGCGTGTCCATCAAATCTGGAAGCGGTTTGATTCTCCTCTAATATAGGTGGGGTTCTTCATAGTTTTTGGTTTCACCAAAAGCGATGAGCTATGCCTACAAACGCGTGTTGATGAAAAAGATTAAGCTCATTCTGGAGCTGCAATTTGTGTTCAAGTTGTCCATTCGCGCGATTGCCCGCAATGTGGGAGTTGGTCGCGGTTCGGTATCCTGGATTCTTGAGCGCTCAAGGTGGCGAACTTGATTTGGCCGTTACCTTGCTGGATGAGGGATGCTGAGTTGGAGGCGATTCTCTATCTCTCCACGGCATGATCTGCGTCGGCTCAGCGGCCTGTGCCGGACTGGGCTGAGGTCCAACTGTAACTAACCAAACACCGAACGCTGACACGGGCACAGCTTTGGAAGGAGTATTATATTGCGGCGCACCCGAAGGGGTACCAATACAGTCGCTATTGCGATCTGTATCACAGTTGGCGTTCCGCTAATGTGGATCCGGTGATGCGTCATAACCATAAAGCCGGAGACCGACTATTCGTAGGTTATTCAGGAAAGAAACCATGTGTGGTTGATCCGGATACCGGTGAGATGCGAACCGTAGAGCTGTTTGTCGCGGTACTCGTTTCAAAAACAAAATCAAGTCTGTATCCCCCCTGTATCTTATACATGATGCTTAACTGAGTTCAATTTTGGAGGAAGGATAAAGTTGAAGGTTGGAGACACAGCCGAAGATGTTTGACTAGGTGCAGGAGTGTTTTTCCGAGAACACAAATGCATTGAGCTTATGTTGTGCATCGTGTAAGCGCGGGTGACTCCCTGGGAGCAACCAACTGCCCCCTGCGCCTCGAGCGCCTGGGGGGG
>MPNB01000045.1 GCA_002238805.1 Rhodothermaceae bacterium bin80
CCCCCGCTTCGGCATGATCACCAGTTCCAAAATTTGCTCCAATGCACGCCGGTTGTGTTCCGATGAATACCCCGTATCCATACTGCACGAAGTCAGGGACGGGTACAGCGTCTTGGCCTCCCGTAAAAAATCCACGATCATCGACGAATCTACCCCCTCGTAGAGCACCTGGTAGTGAAGAATGTACTGATGCTGGTCCTCCAAAACGCAGACCGGGAGTCCCAACTCCGCCTGTACCCCCGCCTTACCTTTGCTGATCCAACGCGTATGCGGCTCGTGAACTGAGAAAATCTTCTCCGAATGCGGAATCTTTTCGCCCCTGAGCAACCGCCGATCCACCTGATCGATCAGTTTCAAGCTGCATCCCAGGTAGTGCTGCCACGGATCACTGCAATCTGCCCCCAACCTCCGCTGCGAAGCCAACGCCTTCTTCACCAGCTTTCTGCAGTGGTGCAGATATTTGCGCACCCGATCACGACGATGCCAGCCCCGTGACCTGCGTACCCCTTGAAACAAACGATCAAGCCGCTTTTCCCAATCAGACGCCTTGCGCCAGCCCGGCATACCGTGCGCACGGCTCATACGTGCGGATTCCCGAAGCAAACAACCCACCGCATCCCTTAGCAGACTCACATCCGTAGGCCAATGAACATGCGTCTTCGTCACCGCTGAATCTACCCTGCAACGTAACCCTTCCTCCTGGGCCTTCTTCGTAAGTTCTGCGTGCCCATGCGCCACCACGACCTTGTTGAGCTTGCCCAGTAACTCCTCCGATAACAAACTCACATTGTCCAGAATGGTCTGTACATGGTATTCCGGATCCCCTTCCTCGCGCCAACCACCATGCCCAAGCATCTGGCGCAGAAGCTTGTCGTAGTTCGCCATATGCGTCAGTCGATCGAAATCGCAATTAAGGGCCTGCTTCATCATCCCTAGAACAAAAATCCTCCACAGATCCATCCCACGGCGCCCCAATTTGTGACTGACTCCCGAAGCCACACCCGCTTTCAAAAGCTCAAAAATCTTCGCGCGCGTCTTTGCATTCTTGTAAATCGAACGCAAACCACGCAATACCACCGGAATGTCATCCCGGCTTCGGGGGTCAAGCTCGATCTCTTCAATCGGGACCTGCCCAAACGCACGTTGGGCTTCCATTACTACACGCATGGCAACAAAGGGGCGAATGTACACACTTAAACGCCCAAATCAGACCTCCTACCCCAAAATTGCCGCCAGATTCGCAAATTCATTCAACCTCCTGCTCTGACGACGCCACTGCGATGAGAGCCCCAAATACACACTAAATCCTGACCAAATCCACCAAAAATGACCAAATCTGCCCCAAATACCCGAATTCATCGTATAATCCCACGACCAAAATCATTCTCTGGCAAGCACTATCATACATAAATGGTAGAGAGTCCCCCCCTGAAAAGCCTGCTCCTGACCGCGCAGGTCGAAATAACGGCCGTTTGTTGACGGGCAACCCGATGGCGGCGCGGAGAGATCGGGCGGGGGTGGGGAGGACACAAACAGATAAAGAGAAGGCGACGGATCGCCGGGCTTTTGATGCGCTGAGAGCGGACGGATGCAGCGATTATGGCGCGAGGATGGTGGTCAAAAAACCCCTGCGTGAATGGGCGAAAAAACACACCCGAAATACGGCGGAGCGCAAGGTGCTGCTCTACCTAGTTGACCGCGTGTGCCACAGTCCCATGAAGGACGATTACCTGACGTGTTTCTCGGCACAAAAAACAATCTCAGACGCCACTGGTGTCCCGCTCCGCACCGTGAAATATGCAGTAAAAAGACTTCGGGAGCGGGGGCTGATCGGCACAGAGTACCGGCACGGCAGAGCCGGCACTCCGCGAGCGGGAAAGCGAATCGGGACGATGTACACACTTTTTCCCGGCCAGGTGCTCACAGAAAGGACATCCACACGTATTCACGGAAACCTTGCCCCTCAAGAACCTAAAGAACCCCGAAGGGGAATATATATATATTGATTTTCAGACAGTTCTCGAGCACAATTCCGTACTCGAACATAAACAGGAAGACCCTAAAAAGTGCACATATAGGGAGTCGCTGGAGAATGACAGAGTTACAACGACCACATCTATGATTGACTGGAGTCAGTACTCATCAATCCCAACCCACACGGGACGAAAGCAGGAGGCAAAGGCGCTCAAATCCTTGGGCGGCCGAGAGCTGACGTACCAGGAGAAACGCGATCGCGCGGAGTTGCTCGACTTGCTCAACCAGCACACCTGTTTTCATGGGGATACACTGTACCTGGCACTGACAAAACCCACCCCGATTCTTGACCACATTTATGAGCTCAAAGGCAGATGGAAAGCGGGCCCGGGGGCGTACGGCATAAAATTGAGAAACCTGATCATGCACTTCGAACACGACCATACCCAGCCGCCGGCTTGGAATAATCCGCAGCCGGGACACCAGCCGCAATGATCGAGTAGGAAAGAAGAAGCCGGACCTATACCCCGGATCAATGCAGACGCCTATAAGCCTGCACCTAAGCGCCCCGAACCTAACGGGCAGGCAGCCACAGCTGAGTATATGGCAGAATCTATCAAGCGTCTCGGCGCAGACTGGCTACAATGATGGAGAGCGGGGTCACGGAATCCCTAGCGCACAAGTTGACGAGTTATGCGTATATCGTGCCAACAACGAGCTGTGGCCACAGGATAATGAGATACAAGGACGGATGATACTTCATGCTTTGAAGGTCGAAACCCCTGGCCGGAAGGATGCGGCCTGGAATTGCCGGATAGCCCTGGCGTATCTCTGTATGCATGTGATGCCTGGTATTGAGGTCGTTCGGATCAATGCCAAGCGTATGGCGGATGAGCTTGAAATGCCGCTGAGGACTTGCACGGGCTTATTGCAGCGCTTGGTAGATGCGGGATTAATTGAGCTTGGTAAGTATCAGTATGGTCCGGATAGAAGATATGAGCTTAGGATTGATCCGGAGAGCAACCACTAACACTAAAGCCCGAGGGGGCAAAATCAATGAAGTACGAACTGTATGATCGAATCCGAAAGGAACCCATAGCAACCGCTGAAGCCCCGCACGCGAGGTTGGGGCTAATCCGCTGCATGGAAAAGCTGAAAGCTGGGGGTGTGGACTGGACTAAAGAAGTGAAAGAGTCCCAGTACTGGGACTGGGAGCTGCGGGATGAAGCGGGGGATTCGCTGTACTTTCGATTTACGGGTATCAACGAGACCAATCTTATCAGGGCGAAAGCGGGCACAAAGTAACAAACTTTATATTGCTCACCCGCGCGCTGGGGAGCATAAAGTGGCACAACCGCAACTGATATGAAAGATGACAGTACCGAAGCCTATGAACTTCTGCGGAAGACCGGGCTAAAAGGTGATGAGGCCTTTAAGTTATTCAACATAATTGGAGATATGGCGTCGACAAATCTTATTTCTAGGCTGGAGTCGAAGATCGATGTTCAGAACGCGAAGATTGATGTTCAGAACGCAAAGTACAATGTCCTGATCTGGGTTATTGGCTTGGCAACGGTAATCTTGTCGGCGGTAATTGCGCTCACCTAACTCGACTGACAGCCATTCGCCGGCTTGATTATTCGCGATCGCGGAGTTGCCGGCAGAATTGACGCCGAGATATATGATTTTGGTGTGTCTTGGTCTCCGGAGGGAGACATAAGACCTATTATGTTTTGTAATCCGGGGCGGATTCACTCATATCAGCGCCGATCCGCCCATTTTAGCTCCGATCCGCGATTTTGTTATATATCCGGACAATTTGTCAGCCATTTTCTGGAACCGACAGTTCCCCAAATCTGTCCAAAACTGGACCATAACCAGACAGCTGCCATGACCATTTTATCATACCGGATCGCGATCGCGGAGGAAACCTCTGTTGCTCCCTTGATCGTCCAGCCACCCTTCAAGTCCCGCAAGGGAGAGCTTGTGCTGGTCAAGCCCCGTCGCGGAGTTGGCGAGTGTTTCTGGGGGCTGCTTCTGGATCTGATCGACCACGGGAGCGATGACTGGACGTGCCGGCGTCTGACAGATCAGGAGTTCTCTGATCATATCAGAAACGAGCTGCTGGAGAAGGAAAGAAGTCGCGATTGGAGGGCTGACAGGATCCTCGCGATGCACAAGGGGGTTGGGGTTTCCACCTAAAACCAGTTGTCGGGATCGAACGGGTTGCAGTATTTCTCGTGAATCCGTTTCCACTCCTCGTCCCAACCCGCTGGACGGTCTCCCGTGTTGTACGCCACCCAGCGTATGTATTCTTTCCGCGTCGTTTCCCCCAGTCTCCGGATGTGGAGCTCCCGCCAGTTGCCGGTGTTCCGGGGGAGGTATTTCCAACGCTAGGCCTGCACGGCCCCCCTGGCATCTGAAACCAGGAGGAGCATCCCCTGACGCAACACCGCGTCCAGAGAGAATACGCGGGGCTACTCACGGGACCGGCGAGAATGGTCCCGTCCGCGAGGCGGTAATGAATCAGGCTTCCCATCGGGGACTGAACCTCGCTGCGGCGTTTCCGTACGCCATTCACTGTTACGATTCGGGAAAGAATTTATACGGGAATTATATTCCAGCATAATCCCGCACACAGACGAGTATTTCGAGAATTTTCAATGACAGAAGCGTAAATGTGCGAAAAAGGACATCATACTATGTATAGGGATCCTTGGCGTGGACGCATCAGGGCACTAGAAAAGAATATTATAAAATTTCGAGCTATCCAGTCTGTCTTGGCAATATACTATGCCGAGAAGCTGAAGCGAGACATCATTAGTGCAGTTCGACATTGTGTAGTTCGAGGTGATCGTCCCATTAGTATTAGGGAGGCAGTGAAGGCATGGGTTGAAAAAGGTGTGATAACCCGAGAAGAATCCAATAAAATCCGAAGTTTGATTGATTATCGAAACAATCTAGCGCATGAATTCCATAGAATGAACACCGATCTCAGTACGCTTCGCATGAGCCCAGTCATGGACGATGTGAAGCAATATGATTACGCAGTGATGCGTCAACTAAAAGCAACAATAAAGTTGTTACATGAGCGTGCACAATCGTCGCTCGAATGGTGTATCCCGATGGGGCTTGAAACGCTTGATTTTGAAACTACCGAGCACATTCTTGTATCCGAACTCAAAGCATTGGACAGAAAAATAAATCGCCTCCTTGATAAACGCCGGATGGAACGCGATCGACTCAATCACGAGATAAAGGCAATACGAGAGAAATTTTCAGGCAAAAAAATAGAACGACCATGGCGGCTTCGACACGAGAATGGTCGACTGACAAAGACCGGAGTAGCACTTTGTGAAGAGATGTTTGATTCAGGACACTCAGCAACGGCCGTTGCTTATGTAATGGAGATGTCAATAACGTCAGCACGCTCTCGCTTGCGTGCTTTCCTGTCGCGTAACAACGGGAGGCATTCCCAACAACATTCGGGATAGAACCAACGAACGACCGTAGACACATCCAAGCAAATGCCAAAGCCAAATTTTGCAATGCGGATCAAGCTCCAGATCGGGGAAGAGTCTGCAAACTTTCCCCGCGCAGTCAAAGCACCATGTGGTGCCAAACGGGGGGAGTTGATCCTGATCGTAAGCGAACCGCCCGAGGAGCAGGATACTTGGGGGATGCTAACAGCCCCACTGCTGAGAGGCGAAGACGAATGGTGTTATCAGCCCCTCTCTGCAGAGGAAGTGTGTCAGCGCCTGGCACAGCAGCTCCACGAGAGTAATTGCAATTACACGGGAGAGGATTTCGTCGAGCGGTTCAATCAGGCATTAGAACTTGATAGCCAGAGCGGTCTGGATTCCTGGCACGAAGACACTTAGGCGTGAGAACTGTACGGAACTCCGGTTAAATCCCGGAAGGGCTATCGGGCCGCACATGCTTTACAGGCGGTCCCCAACCGCCCTCCCCGCTTCACCCATACAATTTCTTGTGCGCCCTGATAAACTCGTTCTCCTGTTTGCGGTACAGTTCTCGGTTGCTGGCGAACCTCTCTATCATACGTTTAGAACCACGTATATCATGTGTCTCCAGACCACACTTCCCGCACCTCCACCACTCTGTTCCAAAAATAATCGAGAAAGTTGATTCGAAGCCATACTGATCCCCCTCCTTTATAAAGGTCGCATGCGGGCATTTTGTTCGCAACTTTTTTTCTTCCCACTTTCGCTTTGACTCCTGCCACCGATTTATGTCGAAGGTGAAACCGATCTCCACTACAACCGCCCCCGCCATCAGGACGAGTGCTGCAACCACCAACTCCCAAAACGTGTCAGGCAGAAGATCCTCCATAGTAAACCGTGTTTATTGAATCACACTATCTGCTGGTGTGGTGGATGTTCCAGTTTTGGTACGGTATATTGTCGCGGGTTAATTCATTTCGGTATTGACGTTCTCCGGGAACAATGTATAACAACTACACGCTGGCACGATTCTTTGATAACAAGACACATGCCGAAAATTTTATGTCTGGGCAGCTAAGAGTGGGCAGGATCCGCTATTACAGGGAGTTGGAATCTGATGATGGGCGGGGGGACCCAAACGAAGGTGTATCCAGCATATTCAAGCCTGGGGACGTTACATTCCAGCTTGGTGTGGAGGGGGAGAAGATGCGGACTATCGAGGATTTCATAACGATGAAACTGGCTCATAACGCGGATCTGGAATCACACGTACTATGCATGACCAAAGTTTTCTATGAAAATGGAAACAATAGAGTGGACATCCAAATTAGGGACCTTGATAGGCTGCTCGAGGATTTTTGTAATTCTAATTTGGAAACAGCGCACGTAGTGTTCATCTCAGATGTCCGGGCTTTTGCGGATCGACTGAGCAGAACCCCACAATTCGAATGTGCTCGCGCTGTCAAATATGACGATTTCGATGCTCCCCGCGAGACTTATTCCAACGAGAGTGTCTTCTTGAAAGACAAAAAATACCAACACCAACGAGAGTTCAGGCTTAAATTCAACCTGCCTGGAATAGTAGGCGCAAGTCATTCAACGATTGACATCGGTGATATTTCCGACATAGCACTCTCGATCAATCTGTCGGAGCACAAACTGGCCCACGAATAGGAAGCCTGTCCAAGTGTGGCCGCACAATATCAGGTCGTAACAACGGGTATTCTTGGCATCTGGCGAGCTATATAAAGTGTAACCACTTTTATGCTCTTTTCTCGCCGGTTTTGATTTGATTTGATGGGGAGAGATGGCGACAAAACGAAAGAAATACGTCCGCGCCGCGTGCGCGGGCCCGCTATTCGCATGACCGATCACGAGTATGAATCCGTCCAGCGCAGCGCGGTCTTCAAGGAGCAATCCGTGTCCGCGTACCTGCGTGTACTCGCCCTCAATCATCGCCTCGAAACCAACTACACCCGCAAGGAAATTAATCGAGTGCGCAGCGCCGGGCGCCGTTTTAACCATCTCGTGCACAGGCTCTACATTGACCCCACGATCATCTACGGGGCCAGGCGCCCTGGGCTTCCGCATTACGATGATGTCATGAAGGAGTTATACATCCTCGAGGAGGTGTTTGCGGGGCATTGACCGCAAGACCTGGCGGGTTAGCCTCCATCAGGTGGATCGGGGAGTTGGGGGGCGTGTTCTGCGGGGCATCGTGCGATGCACTCCCGCTGAACATGAGCAGATCAGGGCGCGTGTGGAGCGGGCGGGGATGACCCAGTCCGCGTTCATCAGGGCTCTCGCCCTGAACCGTCCCATTGGAAAAAGAACGCACTACGACATGGTCGACCAACTGGAGCGGATCGAAAACAACCTTCGGCAACTGATGGGGTTTCGGACATGGGATTATGACGGAGGCCAGCGCATACATTTAATTATGCAAAACATAGACCGGCGAATCCGTGAGCTTACATCCGGTCGTAAACGGAGGGAGGTGGGCACATGATCGGGAAAACGATCCAGAGCACCGATTTCGGGGGGCGGTCGGGTACGTGCTGGGGAAGAAGGACGGGAGTGTGCGGTGGCAAACCATGAGCGATCAGGTGGAGCGGTATCTCTGGACGATCTCGTAACCTCACGGCCTGAATCACCGCACGCCCCCCCCATTTCACGCTCAGACGCTCGTGAGCGCGCTTACAGGCGCTTATCCCCCTATATCTCATGAAAGATACAGGGGTCACATGTGGTCGCAGAACGCCTGCAATCCATCCTGACAGCGTGGACTCTTCCACCACCAGATATTTGGATCGTTCAGAGATTCTGGTCACATGCTCAATAAGTGCACGCTCCGATGTTATGACGCGTTGGTAGAGACCACATACCCCGACGGATCCATTGTGGCCAGAACACAGTTGCGAGCGTGGGGCATCCAGCCCCAGATAAAGAGAGTTGTCCATGATGGTGTAGCTCTATAATGAGTTAGAAGTGAGCAACGATACAATCGCCCAACTTTTCATTAGATCTACTATGTCCCCACCCACGCTTCGCCTATGTCCTCGCGAACAGACACACAGGGTTCGGGGAAGTATATGATCGGTTTCATCTTTACACTACGTGACTCTCCCCCGCTACATTTTTGCCAGTTAGCCTGACGCACCGCAAACACATTTCACCTCGCAGTAACCGTGGGACGCTATCCCAGTGGTGCTTCAAAATGGAATCCGTTGAGCATCGCTTCTTCGGTGAAGTATTGAGGGGATAGGCCGGTATCTCTCTTGGATCCAAGGGAACGATTCTAAACCGCCTGAGCACGATCACCAAACAGACTGGACTCAGAGTCACCACAGAGATTGCGGAGAAAATCTACAACGAGGGATTAAAAAGGGATTTACGTAGCAAAATTCTCATAGGTGGGATTTTTTTGAATTTCGGCAACATATAATAATCCGCAACCAAGTAAACATATTGCCAAAATGATCAGTGTTGTACAACTTCTACGGAAGTTTCCCAATGATAATGCGTGTATCAAATGGCTTGAAAAGGTGCGTTGGGATGGAGTACCCACTTGCAATCAGTGTGGGGACACCAAGTGAATCACCAGTCCGCCGAGTAAGCCGAATACATACTGGTGTGGCAAATGCCGGAAGCACTTTACGGTTACAGCTGGCACAATTCTTCACGCAACGAAAACGCCGTTGCAGAACTGTATGATTGCCATTTACAGCGTGATGACAGCGAGAAAAGGCGTGAGTGCAATGCAGTTATCAAAAGAGAATAGGTATGCAATACAGGACGGCTTGGTATATGCTACACCGAATCCGCGAAGCTTGTGCAAGCGGGGAGTTAAAACTTGAAATGTTGTTGAGACGGATGAGTCATATATTGGCGGGAAAGAACCCAATAAACACGCAAACAAGAAACTGAATGCCGGTTGCGGAACGGTAGGTAAGATTCCGGTAATCGGAGCAAAAGAACGCAACGGTGCGGTCATTGCCCGGCCAGTTGAGAATGCAGATGGAGAAACAACGTCCGAATTTGCGATTGATCCAGTTGAAAAGGGAGCAACGATTCACACGGATGAATCTAAGATGTACTACAACTTACCGTTCACGCATGACTCAGTCAATCACAGCCGGAAGGAATGGGCAAGAGGCACCGCGAACACCAACAGCGATTGAGAGTTTTTGGACACTGTTCAGACGCTCTCTCAATGGCACATGGTATCATGTTTCGCCGAAGCATCTCCATCGATATGTGAACGAAGCCACTATGCGTCTAAATATCGGTAAATGTGAGATCGACACCATTGATCGCGTGATTGCATTTGCACACAACTTGGGAAATCACAGAATCTCCCACAAAGACCTGATAGCATGAGTATTCACTCATGTAGAGCATTAAACAACCCATGGCAGAAAACCGCAATTTACACGCCGCAAATCGGGCGAAGAAGGATGAGTTCTACACGCAACTTAGCGACATAGAAAACGAACTCCGCCACTACAAACCACACTTCAAAGGCAAGGTGGTGTACTGTAATTGCGATGATCCCAGAGTGAGTAACTTCTTCAAGTATTTCTCACTGAATTTTGAGCACTTGGGATTAAAGAAGTTGATCACCACCTGCTACAAGAACCAAGAGCGAGACCTGTTTTCTCGGCATGACTCAGAAAAAGCGATCTATCTGGAATACGAAGGGGATAGGGATGGAAACCGGCGTCCTGATCCACATGAAATTGCAGTGAAACATCTGAACGGAGATGGGGATTTTAGAAGTGCGGAGTGCATTGAGTTATTGAAGCAGGCAGACATTGTGGTGACAAATCCACCATTTTCTTTATTCCGAGAGTATGTTGCTCAACTTATGGAGTACGATAAAGCGTTCTTGATTGTTGGGAACCAGAACGCAATCGCCTACAAGGAGATATTTCCACTCATCAAGGAAAACAGAATCTGGCTGGGTTACGGACTTGGGGGGCGCGACATGCTTTTTGACGTACCAGATGATTATGCACGAGAGTTGGTTGAAACCAAGAAGGAGGGCAGTGCTTACCGAATTGTAGATGGCGTTATTAAGGGTAGGTTAGGAAATGCAGGTTGGTTTACGAACCTGGAACACAGCAAGCGTCACGACCGATTGGTGCTCTGCGAGAATTACACGTCGGAGAAATACCCGAAATACGATAACTACGATGCAATTGAGGTGAGCAAGACAAAGAATATCCCAAAGGACTGGGACGGAGTGATGGGAGTTCCAATCACCTTCTTGGACAAATACAACCCAGACCAGTTTGAGATACTGGGTATGGACAGACCATTGATCAAAAAATTAACCGGAAAGCAAAGCCGTTTCTGGCTAAATGGCAAGGAAATTTATGCCCGTATCATTATCCGAAACAAGCAACTGTAATCAATGAAGATTGACAGGAAAGAAATTCCCATTCGTGCGATCGTCGCTGGGTATGAGGAGGGAGAGGGGAAAGGGGTGACTGGCTATGGGGGGAGGCTGGACATTCGGCCGCCCTATCAGCGCGAGTTCATCCACGAGCATAATCCAGAATTCCAGAAAAATCTGATCAAGTCCGTCTACCAGAAACGCCCGATCAGCCTGATCTACTTCGCCAGAAAAGGACCGGATGCATACGAACTATTGGACGGGCAGCAACGGATCATCACCATCTGCAGGTATGTGGAAAAGAACCACCCCTCGGCCCCGATTGACGAGGACTTGCTTACGTTCAGAAATCTGGACGATCAACAACGTGCCAGAATACTGGACTATGAACTGATGATCTATATCTGCGAAGGTAGTCCGTCCGAGCTAATGAAATGGTTCCAGACTATCAACACCGGAGCACAGGAGTTAACCGACCAGGAGATCCGCAATGCGATCTATAATGGCCCGTGGGTAACGGATGCAAAGAGATACTTTACCAAGACTGGGGCACCGGCGGATCGGTGTGGCCGATATATGACGGGGAAACGCGAGCGACAAGAGCACCTGGAACGGGTCATCCAGTGGATCACTGGCAGTAGAAAGGATTCCGATATCCGGCAGTACATGGCAGAACGCCAATGGAATCCAGACGCACTCCCCCTATGGCAGTATTTTGAGAGCCTAGACGCATGGATATCCCGTCTCTTTGGCCGTGACAAGTCCATGAAGGGTGTGGACTGGGGGAAGCTCTATACAGAATACTCAAAGAATGAATATGATCCGATGTACGTGAAGTCCCGGCAGGATGCACTCTTGAAAGATGATGAGGTGACGCATGACAAAGGTGTGTACGAGTATATTCTGTCTGGCGAGACCAAAGAATCACTCCTGAATTTGCGGAAATTCCCAGGTAGGATCAGAAAGAAATTCTACAAGAAGCAGGACCGGAAGTGTAGGTATTGTCTGAAAGAGATCAAGCTGTATCAGGCCCATGCGGATCACATCATCCCCTGGTCGGCGGGCGGAAAGACGGAGGAAGATAACTGCCAGATTCTATGCAGGGATTGTAACCTTTCAAAATCCAACAAGCAATGAAGAAGTCCAAGATCAATGTTTTGGAGATAGCCAAGACTGAACGTGCGTCAATCACGATGCCTGAATTCGAGGATGCAATGCGTCAGATGATGTCACACCCAGATGAGCCCAAGATGAAGAGCGAGAACCGTGAACCAACGATGCAGGAACTTGAAAAACGCTGGAAGCTGGAACGCTGAATCAGGCGACTATGCGGATTTTGCTACATAAGTCCCATAAAATCAGTCTAGATAAAATGGACCAACTCCATCTGAAGTACAATGACATCTCACCACGATGGAACTACACTGTAAAACCATAACAGACCGCCCAATCACTTGGTGTAGATTTAAAATTGACAGGCTAAGTTATTTTTTCGACAACCCTAAGAATAGGACGATTCCATTTGATTCGTGGCGTTAGCTCAAGCACACAAGGGATATGAGTACCAGGACCTGTTGGTCGCTGTACGGCTGATTGACCGAATGCTTGGGTCAATCGTGGGTGTTTGTGTTGACGAAAAACTGGTACCGAACGACATTTTCGATGACTTAACCACTGTGGACGACACGGGGTGCAGGGAGCGCGTACAGATCAAGTACACGACTAACGCTAGTCAGGCTTTAACGCCGGTGATATTTACCCAGAATGTTCGGGGGCTCCGCTTGGATCGTGTCATTTCAGCTGTGCTCGCAGACCGAGATAAACACGCTGGAAGATTCAAGGAAGTTTTGTACCGAATAGTAATGCGGTATCTACCTCCGGCTGACTCGTGGCTGTGCTCTGCTCAACAGCCAGCAAGTCCTGACCCTGGTCCCTTCGTGCGTGGAATGAACAGCGTACGAATGCGCTTCTGCACCAATTCTCTGGACGAATACTTCGGAAATGTGAGAGCTAGGTTAGCTATTGATGAAGCCGATCTAGAGTGGGTATTTGAGCACCTTATTCTTGAGCTTGATGCACCAGATGCGAGCTTTGATTTGACTAGCCCGGGTCCGGCCGAAGAACTACTACTGAAACGTGTACAGAATGACGTAGGTGCGGGAGTTTATCCCAATACACACCGCTCAGTTATTGACGTTGCGGAGGCCCTTATCCGTTCAGCCCGTGCAGCACGACAGGAATTGGTCACACCTTCTATTTCGGATCTGCTACGTCGGACTCAGCTGCGTAGCGACTTCGGTGCAGTTGCCCGTGCCCATCCGGTTGATTCGACCATTGAGGTAAGGCGCAATACGGCTGTTAAGAATGTGATTCATCAGATAACGGCAGCAGCCGACGAGGGTAAATTCGTATTGTTAGTGGGGCCACCTGGTCAAGGGAAGTCTTGGATTTGTCAGCAGGTTGTAGATAGTTTTTCGGAAAATGAATGGTTCGTTGCAGAGCACTACTGTTACCTCGGAAATATTGAGAATGTGGAGCGGCTTTCTCGTGTACACACCGAGTCAGTAATTGGAAGTCTCCTCCAGCGGATTGCCGATGCTGACCCAGAGGTGGTATCTGAGCAACGACCAAGGTTTGCGGCCAGTGAACAGGCGCTCGAAAACGCTGTTTTCAAAGCGCTCGAGAAAAATCCCAGTCGCCGTGTCGCCCTTGTGATTGATGGGATAGACCATGTGACTCGCGTTATTGGAAAAGCGCCCGAAACTGATCCGTCCTTTACAATGGCCGAGGCGCTTGCAGCCCTTGTGCTACCACGCGGCAGCACGTTGATCGTTTTGAGTCAGCCCGGAAGACATCTTAAGCCTCTCGAGGCAGTAGAGAGTGTTACTATACGCGTTCCGAGTCTAACTGATGGCGAATTACGGCAACTCGCCGTTCGGCTTGGTGTACTTGATGCTCCGTCGGATGGCGGTGACACCGATCATTCAATTAACGAATCCCCTCTTGCCGAGAAGGGGCGTGTCAACGAATTCGTGGCTACCCTATCAGACCGGTCCAAGGGTAATGCACTCTATGCTACATACCTTTGTAAAGAAGTTCTTAGAAATCGAGAAACGATGGCAATGCCATCAGAAACCATACGTCAACTGCCCCAATTTGACGAATCCCTCTCCAGCTATTATCGGCATATCCTCACCCCGCTTGAAGACAAGGGAGCTTGGGTGGCTGATGTTCTCGCCCTGCTTGATTTCCCTGTTTCCCGTGACGAGTTGAAGGCTATTCGCCCTGATACGGCTCATAGGGTAGGTGAAGCAATTGAAATACTTCAACCAGTTCTTCTGGAAAGGGCCACACAGGCTGGTATCAGCATTTACCATGAATCGTTCGCGCGATTTTTGAGAGAATCGTTTCAAGAATGTGATAACGCGAGAACTGCTCTTCTGGATAGAATCATTGAATGGTTAGAAGAAAGGGGCATGTTTGAAGATACACGTGCATATCGACACCTGCTGCCGATCCTCTTCGAGGCCAACTACCAGCAAAAAATAGTTGATCTGGTTGATCTCAACTTCGTTGTCAAATCCATAATTGCGGGGTATCCTAAGTCAGCGATCATTGAGAACTTGGCCACTGCCGTTCGCAGTGCCGCCTATACAAAAAACTGGCCCGCTGTCATCCGCTACGTGGAGATGAGTCGTTCTGCCGAAGCATATCAGGAGGAGCGCTTTCAGTCTCTGATAGTGGGTTATGTGGACGTTATAGCGTCTTTGCTGGGCAAGGATAGTTTGGCAGAAAAACTGTTGCACGATGGGCATCCCACCATGGACGCTCAGTCGGGCCTCCAAATGTGTGCGGCACTTGATGCATTAGGAGCCATTCCGCCGTGGCAGGAATACATGCGAGCATACATCCGGCAACAAGGGGATGATCACTCAAACCACCGAGCGGCTTCCGCCAAGCCAACAAATACAGATTGGGTGCGTGGCCGATTCCGCTTGGCGCAAACACAGCCACAGGGCTCGAGCGATGCTTTTATCTCCGGCATCAGTGCCGAGAACAGCGATTCCAAACTTTACTCTCCCTTGAACTGGAAGCTGTTGGCGCGGCAGATTGATGAGAACTATCTTTCCCCGCGCTACGTGGTTGAAGCAATTCTTGACACACTCGGAGAACGTGCTTTAGTTGAATTCATTGAGAAACTCAGTCATTCTGGTCCGACATGTCTTGAATTTGCCAAGGCCATCGCGGCAGGGAAAGCTTCGGAATTGGCTGGAAGTGCTTCCGACTGGGCCAAGCGGGCAGCAAAATGTGATCTTCCATCTGGCCACGCTTACTGTCTAATGGCACTTGGAGTGGATGTTGACCAAATCAGTCATCGGCCCGTGCAGAAGGCTCAAAAAAATCTACTGAGTCTAACACGGAAAGTACAAGATTATACTGCACTAGGAAAGACTGGGCTACTTCGAGAGTGGATGGATGCATGCTCAGTCGCGGCAGCAAATGACCCGCTTGGATTGGCTTCAGCAAAGGCTTTGCTTGAGGATCCCGGATGGTATATCTGCTGGCTACGATTCACTATCGCCCTAGTGTCTGCCGAGGCAGCCTCCAACTCGAAGAAGTCACATCTGAGCTTAGCGGCGCTTCGCATCCTCACCACAAGTCAGAAGCCGTTGCCTGACAAACCAAGGGTGGTTGACCTTTTTCCGATTCGCTTTGTGATTTATGACACTTTTAAGCGGGCAGTTGACTTGCTTGATGACCAAGCTTGGAAAGAAGGCATTTCGCTTCTTATCCGTGTTTGCGATGCGAATTTTATGGGATTAAGCAGTCCAATTAGACGCGATAGATTCCTGAATTTAATCATAGAAACTGCAACTCCGACGCGGGGGGCTGTAGCTCTTGCTTATGTTCGTGATGAAATTGAGAATAGCCGAGATAATAATTTTTACTCAGACTTGGCGGAATTGCGGCTGATCGCTGCCCGACTTGCATTGAAAATCAATGATCCAACTGAAGCTCGGCGGCATTGGACTGACGCCTGTCGACTGCTCGTCGCGTATGGATGGCGTAAGGATACCACGATCTTCGAGCTACTAGATCCACTCCATACCTTGATCAATGTCGATCCTGCTCGAGGTCGAGCGGCTGTCGCCAAGATACAACCGTTATGCGAACGGGTTCGGCGGCACACAGATGGAAAAGGAACGTATCGGGCACGGAGCCAATGGTGGCAGCTGCTCGCGGAAGCAGACCCTTGTGCCCTTGCCCGATTAGTTCAACAAAGATTGTTGACTTCGTGCAATGATCCAAATGAGCTGTTGCATGGTGCGCGTTCTGATTTGTGGCGTACATGGTACCATAGGGCTGACCCGATTGTGGCCGGTGCTCTACGGCTGACGTTAAACGAGCCCCTGGACGAGAAAGACAGACAGGCGTTGAGTCTGCTCGCAGAGCTGTGTAACGGGACGGGAACTGACCAACCCTCACAACTGATGATGGCATTGTTGGCACGTGCAGACGAACGGCCAGTCAAGTACAGCGATAGCAACAGCAGCGAGCTCTTGGACCTAGATAGTAAGCTCGTAGACGATTTGAACTCTATTGCAACGCGTGTCCGCGCACCGAGAATTGGTTCATTACCTATGACTCCAATAGTGGCCGGAGATTCAGCCGCTTCTAATCGTCATCCAAGGCCTCGGGCGGCATCTCGCCCAACCGGTCAGGTCAACGTTATGTTTAACCCCGGGAGGGTTGGCATTGCGCAGGCGGTCCGTGCATGGCAAGACCGCCAGTACGACGAGCCTCTCCAGGGCGGGTCTGTGGACCGGTTCGCAAATATTCTTGGTTACCGCATCATCGAACTCATTGGAGAGGGACGGGAAGGAGATGCACAGACGGCTGTTAGGTCAATTGCTTATGCTGGAAAGATTTTCGAAGTGTCGACGCTGTTAAGATCGCTCGCAGACGGATTTGAGCGCCATGGAGCGGTTTGTCTTGCAGCTTTGGCATTTACTTTGGTGTGGACGCGCGCGCGGGCCCAAGGTGGATGGCTGAATTTCGGAGGCGAAACAGAAATAGAATCTCTTCGCCGCGCCGCTAAACTTAATCGAGACCTCGCATTGAGAACGATCGCGGAGGAGATTGAACAGGGGTTCATTCGACGACCAGGGGGGACATACGGAATCACTCAGGCGCTCATTTACGGATTCGCAAAAGGCGGACTTGGTAATTCTGCGTCGACTTGTTTTGAAATCTGGGATCAGGGACTGGCGGTCATTGCCAGCCGGTTGCCTCGGGTTGGAGCAGCCGAAAATCCTGAGGGGGGCTATATAGCTCCAAACCCCGATAGTGGGGCAAACCTCCTTGGAGACATTGATACTGCATTCGCGGCAGCGACTGTTGCCGGATTAGCCCATCCAAGTAGGGAACAGAAGAGGCGATCGTTTTTAGGAATTCAAGTGCTCATCAATGAGCGCGCATCTTTTGCAACGGCACCCTTGGGGGCTGCACTGTCCTCATTATCTGATCCGGCTACATTAACTTGGTTGCTCCGTGTGATCGAACTTGCGGATGAGAAAGCAGCGCCCATAATTGCTAGATCTCGTAGCGTACTCATCAAACTGGCCGAGCGTCCTCACTTGACAGTCCGCACACTTGCTCGGCGGATAATCTCTCGCGACGATATTCCACTGGTCCGTCCTATCGGGCCAGAACCAGAACTAATTGATTGGGGCTCTACTGGCATCCTTTTGTTTGATGAGCCTACTGTTGCCCAAGAGGATACCGCAGTCTTAGATAGATTTATTGACTCGGTGGCAGGCGTTCGGCTTTCACGGGCAGAGCGAATACTTCCTGGCTTGTCGGAAGCTGTACGCAGAAGGGTCAAAACAGTGTTGGATGATGTAGTGTATCAGCGTCGGATGCGTGCACAGGCCAATGCATACGGTGCGAATCAGTTTAGACGCCGCCGACCAGACGCGTTCTTGGCGTCGGAGGAGGTTGTTGAAGATATCTTACAGCAAACTGCGGCCGGGGCCCGTGGGGCATCGCTAATGAACTATGGAGCAGTTTCGAATCCCGTTAGGCTGGAAGAGCGACTCGCAATTGCATTACTAGACGACCCGACGCTTCCCTTGGCCATAGAACAAACACGCCACCCACGACCAGATATCCCCCCGCCACCATCAAGGGGTGATCCGTTATGGCACGCACTACTTGAACGTGCCGAAGGTGCACTTGATGTTGAAACTGGCATTGCAGCCGCTTGGCAGGACGATGATCAACTTTTCGCCACTATAGACATTTCGGATAGTGAAACCGTGCCAGTCATAGTTGATGGTCCCTACGGCGGCTGGCGATTAGTGGCTGCTGTCGAGGATCGGATAATCTCACAGCCCAACTCAAGGAACAATCAGGATGATATCGCAGAGCGTTTCAGGATCGTTGAGTTGCGCCTCAATGGGGATCAACAGGCGCTCGCTCTTCCGCCGGTTACAGAAGGAGATATCCATACATGGAGGTCCACAGATACGCTAGCATTCTCTATGAATAGGGAAATTCAAAGTAGCCCTATTGTTGGCTATGACTTGGTTGTTCGTGCTGCTGATGACGGTCATTTGGGGCTGGGTATCCAGAGAGGATTACTTACGCCGACCAGTTTTCTTATCGCGACACTTGGTTTGAAAGGAAGTACCTACTTCGTACTTGAAGATGACATCGGACAGGCGCTTGCACTAATTACTTGGCGAACAGAGTACGATACCAGCGATTACTATCTTCCACGACCTCGGTTGCGCGGTGCAGGCTTGGTTCTACGGAGCGATGTCTTTAATAGATTGGTTTGCATGGCTCATGGTCAAATGATTTTTCGAGATTTTCTCTCGGGACCTTCGAATTCATGTGGCTGATATTTGGTGGCTAACGACTCCCTTCGAATTGTGATGTTCAGAGAATTCATGCAAGTGAAGTCGGACTGCGCACGATCTCCCGGCCCATACGTCTGTGCAAAGTACACATCCTTGGGAGGCCGTGCTGGGTCCGCCACTGCCGTACACGGCGTTGCAACGTTCAAAGCTGGCTTGCATTGCCCTAGATACTTGCGCTGAAGGTGCATAAAGAGCGCCTCCACTTCCAGCTTCGGATTGGTCTTCAAAAACCCCTCCACTTCCGACCATACCGAGACAAATGCATCTTAACGTGTGCGATAGGTACGCGGGACTTTCTGCTCACTCGGAAGCTTATCCGAACGAAGATATTTGTGAGCGGTCGGCTTGCTCACTCCCGCCTTCGCGGCGGCTATCCTAATTGGCATTTTTTGATTTTTGTCAACTTGAATAAAAGAATTACTTGCTCATCTGTGACCATGTTTGCTCGCGTAACTAGTGAATGAAATTCAATTTCTCAGTCATGCATTAGATCACTCGAAAACTTAAATTCTGACTGTTGCCGACTTAAATTCTAACTGACTCTAGACATACTATAATGCAATGGTATCGACCAAGATGCTCTGCTATAGTGTTAGGGCTGTTGGGTTGTGTTGCCACAATAGTGGATGTGGAGGCTCAAGATGTTGCTCGTTTTGGGTTTACAAGGCATCTAATGGGTACGGAAGTGAAGATTGTACTTTACGCAGCCGACTCAATAGAAGCAGACAATGCTGCCGGGCAAGCGTTCGCTCGCATTAAAGAACTCAACGCACGACTGAGCGACTACTTGACGGGCAACTACTTCGTATCTGGTCTTAGAAATCTTCGACTTTTTGAAACTATATGCAAAATTACCGTTGTATCCGATGAAATCTTGTTCTTCAGTAATCGTCCAATAGCCTGAATAGTCCAACCTTTCAAGTTCAAGTTGCATTTTAAGTGCTGATGAATACCGCTTGGCGAGGTCTGGGGGTGCATTGTATTTTTCGTCAGGACGGTATGAATATTTCATGTATTGGTGGTTATTATTCACTGTAGCGGAGACAATATGCAATAATTCACGATGGCGAACGGTAAGAAGTTCAATGGTGTTTCATAGTACACTGGCCTCACAAATTTGATGATATATGCCTCGTACTGGTGAGCAGGTAGTTAATGCCTTACTGGCGCGGGCACTGCGCGCCCGTAATCCACGTTGGCGCGAACATACCTCAGCAGAGCGAACGGGGATCCTCAGGGGGCAGCCGGGTAAACGTCCGGATATTGTGATCAGTCCGCCTGGTTCGCAGACCGTGATCATTGAGACCGAGTTTGCGCCCGCCTCTACGGTTGAGCAGGACGCGATTGAGCGGCTTGGAGAAGAGGTTATTGAGGGATCGTCAGGAAGTATAGAGCACACGGTCGCGGTAAGGTTTCCCGCTGCGCTGCGGTCCATGGTCCAGTCCCAGGGGGATGCGCTGCTTGAAACGGTGGAGTTCGAGTATTGTGTGTTCACGGATCTATCTCCTTACACGATTGGAGATGAGCGTAGTCGTTGGCCCTCAGCAGGATGGCTCACAGGGAGCATTGATTCGTTGGCGGAGTGCATTGATCATCTGATGGTTTCTCAGCGCCTGATTGATGAGAGTGTGGATACTCTGGAGCAGGGCGTGGCCCGGGCGACTGCCCTGATTCAGGCAGATATTGCCCTTGGGTATCCAGATACTCCCAGGAATATGGGGATCATCCTGAATCAGAAGCCGGGCGAACAAACTTTACGGATGGCAATGATGATCATCGCGAACGCGATGACATTTCACACAATGTTGGCCGGAACCTACGATATTCCTTCGATTCACAAACTTTTGGAGGGACATGTTGGCAGAGGTACTCCCATAGCGACTGCGATCTTTGAGGCATGGAATAAGATTCTCACCGAGATTAATTATTGGCCGATCTTCCACGTTGCTCGGCAACTGCTGCTGGAAGTTCCCTTACGGATATTTCATCGACTGATTCGTGTGCTGAATGCCTCAACGGCCCGGCTTTCGGAGTTAGGAGTTTCAACACGTCATGATGTATGTGGTCGTCTTTTCCAGAGTCTGATTGCGGATCGGAAATTCATTGCGACGTTTTATACGCGTCCGAGCAGTGCGACGCTGCTCTCGGAGTTGGCGGTCTCATGGATGCGTAGAGACTGGAAGGATCTGGGGGGATATGCGGATTTGCGTGTAGCGGATCTGTCCTGTGGTACAGGTACATTGTTATCGGCGGCCTATCGTGCTATTCTGTCCCGTTACCGTTTGGCAGGCGGAGATGACAGTCACATCCACAGTATAATGATGGAAGAGTGCGTGGTCGCCGCTGATATCATGCCGGCTGCGGCCCATCTGTGTGCTTCACAGCTTTCGGGGGCCCATCCTACGGTAACCTTCAATCGTACCCGGGTTTACACAATGCCGTACGGTCAGCCGGCCCCGGAGGAGGCAGCACATGCGGGGATTGCGATCGGATCGCTGGATTTGCTGGATACGGCGAAGTTGGTTTCGCTTTTTTCTACGGGACGTAAACGGGTCGAGGCACGGAGTGCAGAGACGGATGAGTTGGCGATAGACTTATCACACAACTCGCTGGATCTGGTGATCATGAATCCGCCCTTTACCCGTCCGACCAACCACGAGTCCACCACAGTTCCAGTGCCGTCTTTTGCGGGTTTTCAGACCAGTAGTGAGGAGCAGTCTGCGATGTCGCTACGATTGAAGGAGTTGCGGAAAGGTTTGCCCAACCCGGCCGGGCATGGCAATGCAGGTCTGGCCAGTTACTTTCTTGATCTGGCCCATGTAAAGATCAAACCTGGGGGGATGCTGGCCTTTGTGATTCCGCTAACCATTCTGCGTGGTCGTTCATGGGCCCACTCCCGGGAGCTGCTGGTCAATCATTACACGGATGTTGTTTTTGTGAGTATCGCTGCCTATGGGAACAAGGATCGTGCGTTTTCGAGTGATACGGGGATGGCGGAGGTTTTGCTTATCGCACGGCGTGCAGCGGATCAGTCGGAATGCACAGACGAGGCTTTGTACATCAACCTGTTTTCTCAGCCGGGCAGCATCCTTGAGGCTGCGGTGCTGGCTGAGATGTGTGCTCGCATCTCCCCGGAGGCGCCCTATGGGACGCTTCGTATTGGCGAGGGTGTAGAGGGGGGCTTTGTACGCGGTTCTATACTGACGGAGGGGGGGTGCGGCGGGGTTCGCGAAGTACACCTGCCCGTGCTAATGCGGCGGCTTCGGGCAGGTGCGCTGGCGCTTCCAAGGAGCACCGTGGAGTATCCACTTCCCATGACACGCTTGCATGAAGTTGGTGATCGTGGTCTGGTAGATCGGGATATCAATGGGGGAAAAAACAAAAAGGGGTTCTACCGTGGTCCATTCACGATAGAGCAGATCAGGGGGATCCCCAGTTATCCTGCTTTATGGGCACACTCCGCTCATGCCGAGCGTAAGCTGTTTGTTGCTCCAGACAGGCAGGCTTCGGTACGACCGGGATATGAAGATCAAGCGAAACAGGTTTGGCAGACGGCTACCCGGTTGCACTATAACCGAGGCTTTCGGATCAATTCACAAAGTTTGTCTGCGTGTTTGACGAATGAGCCCGTGCTTGGAGGGCCGGCCTGGCCCAATTTTAGGTGTCACAATTTTGCCTGGGAGGCGGTTCTGCTTCTGTGGGCGAATACTACGCTGGGTTTGATGTCATTCTGGTGGGAAGGTTCAAGACAACAGCAGGGACGCGCTATTATGACGATAAGTGCGCTGCCCCGGTTACTGACGATAGATCCGCGCCAATTGCGTGAAGATCAGATTGCATGCGCGCAGCAGATACTGGATCAGTTTGCTGAGCGCACATTTTTGCCCGCCAACGAGGCCTATCATGATGAGACGCGGCATGCACTGGACCAAGCAGTCCTGGTAGAATTACTGGAGTTGCCCGAGTCGGTACTGGCACCGCTGCACAATGTGAGATTGCAGTGGTGTGCAGAGCCCAGTGTACATGGTGGTAAAGGCACACGCCCCAAAATGTAGTGTTTCCTGACGGGGCCATACAGTGACTGGCACGAGGATAGCACTGTTACAGAGGAGATCCGTGGTTCAGTACGTGTCTCTTGCACATTGATGGCCCAGCAGAAAAAATGTGATGGATATAAATCTGTTCAGTAAGTTTTCGGATCTGTTTGAATTAACCTTCCCGAATATGGGATATTTTTCAGCGAGGCGATATGATCCGAGATATTTCGCCATGATGTTAGGATTGTTGGCTTGTGCTGCCACAATAGTGGATGTGGAGGCTCAGGATGTTGCACGTTTTGGGTTCACGAGGCATCTAATGGGCACGGAAGTGAAGGTTGTACTCTATGCAGCCGATTCAACAGAAGCAGCCAATGCTGCCGGGCAAGCGTTCGCTCGCATTGAAGAACTCAACGCACGACTGAGCGACTACCTGATTGATAGCGAGGTCAGCAGATTATCCAAGACTCACGGTCAACCCATTGCCGTTGGTGAAGACCTGTGGAATGTGCTTATCACGGGGCAGGAGATCGCCCGTGCATCAGACGGAGCTTTTGATGTAACGGTGGGCCCCCTCACACTACTATGGCGTAAGGCTACGCGCCGGGCAACGTTACCGGATGCCGTTGAGATTACAAATGCTTCGGCTATGGTGGGGTACCGGTTTCTAGTGTTGGATGCAGATAGTCGTACAGTTCAATTGAACAGGGAAAATATGCGACTCGATCTTGGAGGTATTGCCAAGGGATATGCAGCTGATGAAGCACTGAAAATTCTCACAAAAGCAGGCATTGCAAGTGCTGCTGTCGACGCGGGAGGAGATATAGCTTTGGGAAATGCTCCTATTGGTGCAGATGGGTGGTCTGTAGAGGTATTTGATCTGGATGTAGAAGGCAACCTGGGAACAGAAGAACTGACTCTGGCGAACTGTGGTATTGCAGTCTCTGGTGATACATACCGATATTTGGAGCATGATGGGGTGAAGTACTCTCACATAATTAATCCCCATACTGGATATGGTGTAGAACATGAGCGCAAGGTTGCTGTGGTTGCTCCAAGTGCGATGATTGCAGATGCCTGGGCATCTGCATACAGTGTTATGGTATGGGAATCGGCTATTTTGGATGCCGATAATCAGGCAAATTTGAGCACGCGGTTTGTGGAGCGTAGGGAATCGGGTTTGCAGGAGACGAATACGGGGCAGTTTCGTCGTGAGTAAAAACTTGAATGCAGGATAACAAGTATATTTCAGGGAATCAAACTCGAAATTCATATGCAAGAGAGTGAAATTACAAGACGCGACTTTGTGAAGGTGACGGCCGCCGGCACCCTTGGTCTAATGGCTTCGGGGAATTTCGCGTATGCTGGTGCCAGCGATACGCTACGCGTGGGTGTCATTGGTTGTGGAGGGCGCGGTACGGGTGCGGCAAGAGATGCTGTTGTATCCAGTGAAGGGGTAGAAATAGTTGCCATGGGTGATCTATTTGAAGACCGATTGGATGCTTCCAGACAGGCGCTGGAGCAGGAGATTGGAGAGGCGTTCAAGGTAGGTGATCAGCATGCGTTTGTTGGTTTTGATGCCTATCAGCGTGTTATCGAAAGTGATGTGGATATGGTAATACTCGCTGCGCCGCCTGGATTCAGGCCTGCTCATTTCACAGCCGCGGTGGATGCAGGTAAGCATGTTTTCATGGAAAAGCCAGTCAGTGTAGATGTAGCGGGAGCAATGGAGATAATGGCTTCAGGGGAGATTGCTACACAGAAGGACTTGTCGGTTGTTGCTGGAACATTGTACCGTCGACAGCCGAGTTTTGTAGAGGCGATCAAGCGGATTCATGACGGCATGATTGGCGAGATAGTGGGCGCGCAGGAATACTATCTGACAGGTCCCATTTGGCTACGCGAGCGCAAGAGCGGGATGAGCGATATGGAGTGGCAGTGTCGCAACTGGTACTACTTCACATGGTTAAGTGGCGACCATATTGTGGAGCAGTTCGTACACAATATTGATGTAATCAACTGGGTATTTCAAGGGCATCCCGATAGTGCTATTGCAATGGGAGGTCGGATCGTAAGAACCAGCCCGGATTACGGACATATCTATGACCACTTCAGTGTGGAATATGTCTATCCCGGAGAGGTCCTTGTTGAAGCCAAATGCAGGCAGTTCCATGGTGCGACCAACAGGGTTACTAATCGAATAGTTGGTACCCGAGGTGTAGCCGAGTTGCATCCCCGTCATTCAATCCTGAAGTCTCACGACGGGAGTATGTTGTACGAGATGCCTGAGCCAGGTGGCAACGGATATGTCCAGGAACATACGGATCTCATTGCATCGATCCGCGCAAATAAGCCGATCAACGAGGCGGCTCAGATAGCCCAAAGCACACTTACAGCTGTATTGGGACGTGAGAGTGCATATACGGGGCAGCAGTTGAGTTGGGATGAGCTTATGGCTTCAGGCCTCAATCTCGTGCCGAAGACATTTGCTTTCGGGCAGCTTGCAGTTCCAGAAGTAGCAACACCGGGAGTAACAAAACTTTCGCGTACTGCTTCTACTTCTGCCCAAAAGATGTAGGCCATATTCATGAAAAGAAGAGATTTTTTGCTTACCAGTGCACTAGGTGCAACGGGGCTCGCGTTCGCTGGACACAGTTTTGCACGCTCTCGCATTCCCGTCCAAAAGGCGGTGAAGTTTGGGATGATTCAGGAACCTGAGCTTTCTATCGTCGAGAAATTCCAGTTGCTCAAGGACCTGGGGTTCGATGGGGTAGAAATGGATAGCCCTAATGACTTGGATAATGACGAAGTAATAGCCGCGCGAGATGCTACGGGGTTACCGATTCATGGTGTGGTTGATTCAGTTCACTGGCGACAAACTCTTTCCGATCCTGATGCGGCTGTCAGGGAAGCCGGATTGAATGGACTGAAGACTGCAATCCAGGATGCACATGCCTATGGAGCCTCAACGGTACTCCTTGTGCCAGCGGTGGTTAACAAACAGGTGTCTTATGCAGATGCTTACACACGGTCGCAATCGGAAATCCGCAAGGTGCTCCCCATGGCAGTTGAACATGGCATCAAGATTGCGTTTGAAAATGTTTGGAACAAGTTTCTCCTCAGTCCACTTGAGTGCGCCAGGTATATAGATGAGTTCGAGAGTGATTCGGTGGGCTGGTATTTCGATGTGGGCAACGTAGTTGCCTATGGCTGGCCAGAGCATTGGATTCGTACATTGAATCATCGCATACTGAAGTTGGATATTAAGGAGTACAGCCGATCAAAAGCTGATACAGAGGGACCGTATGCGGGCTTTAGAGTGCCGTTAGGAGAAGGCGATTGTGACTGGCCTGTTGTTAATGAAGCCCTTGCAGAAATCGGTTATCAGGGATGGGCAACTGCAGAGGTATCAGGAGGCGACCGAACTTATCTTGAAGGATTGGCTGCACGCATGGATCATATTCTGCCTGCGGATTAGAGTCTGACCTGTCAGAAATAACGCAAATGAAACGTCGAACTTTTATTGAAACCGGTTTGACCGGACTTGCAGGAGCCAGTTTGCTAGGCGCTACCTCAGAACTCCCTTTGCGGGGGCGGGTGAATCATAGTGTGTGCAAGTGGTGCTACCCTGATCACTCGGTTGAAGAACTTGCTCAGGCAGCTGCGACTATAGGACTAAAGTCTGTAGAACTACTTGAGCCTGATGAATGGCCGATTCTCGAGAAGTATGGACTGGTTTGTGCTATGCCCTTTGGGCCGGGGATGGAAGGCAAGGATCGCCTGACAGATGGGTTTAATGAGCCGTCCAACCATGAATGGTTGGTGCCGCTATTTCAGGAACGGATCAAAGAGGTTGCGGAAGCCGGTTATGAGCGTGTAATTTGTTTTTCGGGAAACAGACGGGGGATGGAGGATGCTAAGGGGCTCGAGAACTGTGTGACAGGCCTTAAGGGTATTATTCCGGTGGCAGAAGAGTATGGGGTCACTGTATGCATGGAGCTATTGAACAGTAAGGTCAGTCATCCAGATTACATGTGTGATCGTACAGCCTGGGGGGTTGAGCTGTGCAAACAGGTTGGCTCTGAGCGCTTCAAATTGCTCTACGACATTTATCACATGCAGATCATGGAGGGAGACGTCATTCGCACTATTCGGGACAACCATCAGTACATTGATCATTATCATACTGGCGGTAACCCTGGGCGTAATGAAATTGATGATTCACAAGAACTGAATTATTCGGCGATCATGCGTGCGATCGTGGAAACAGGCTACGAAGGATTTGTAGGTCAGGAGTTCATTCCGAACAGAACTCCCTTGGTATCCCTGCGTGAAGCTGTTCGCATCTGCGATGTGTAGAAGTTTATTACAATCCTGTTTTTGATAATCCTATAACACGACGAAGAACATGACTCGCCGAGAATTTGTGCCTTCTGCCGCCCTTATGACTGCGGCTGCAAGTTTAGGTTGTGCTCCACTAACAACGGATGCTGAAAGTGGAGCACGTGATGCTTTCTCAATGCACTATGCGCCACACTTTGGCATGTTTAAGAACAGTGCAGGAGATGATCTGGTTGACCAGCTGAATTTTGCAGCGGATCAAGGCTTCACGGCTTGGGAGGACAATGGTATGAAGGGACGAAGTACAGACACACAGGAGCGCATAGCGAAGGCTATGTCTCAGCGCAACATGCGGATGGGGGTTTTTGTGGCACATCAGATCCACTGGCGGGAGCCCAATCTTGCCGGTGGTGATGCAGAACTCAGAGCACAGTTTCTGAGCGAAATTGAGTCCTCTGTTGAGGTAGCGAAGCGCGTCAATGCGACTTGGATGACCGTAGTGCCTGGCTTTGTAGATCTCAGGCTTGATATGGGTTACCAGACTGCTAATGTCGTGGAGAGTCTACGGCGTGCCTGTGACATTTTGGAGCCACATGGTTTAGTTATGGTCTTGGAACCGCTCAATCCACATAATCACCCGGGGCTTTTTCTGACGAAAATTCCTCAAGCCTATGAAATCTGCCGTGCTGTGGACAGCCCCGCCTGCAAGATCCTGGATGACCTGTATCATCAGCAAATCACAGAAGGCAACCTAATCCCCAACATTGATGCTGCCTGGGATGAAATTGGATACTTCCAGATTGGTGATAATCCCGGTCGCAAGGAGCCGACGACTGGCGAGATCAATTATGCAAACGTCTTTGCCCATATCCGAAAAAAGGGGTTTGGGGGCATATTGGGGATGGAGCACGGCAACATGCATCCCGGTAAGGAGGGAGAGGTTGCACTGATTGAGGCGTATCGGAGTGTAGACGGAACCGGCAGTTGATATCAGGGCGTTGTTGCGGATTAGGTTGGCCGTGTTGTCTGAGTAGCAGAATCCATAGATCGGATTCCTATGTTGCTCAGGGCGACCGGAGCGATTACCAAGGCTGGCGAGACAGTGCATACGATGTTGTGTGGATATGGCGGTATCAATGCAGATCATATGAACTGTGGGCATTGGGATAACGCTGTTTGAGAGATATTGCCGAGCGTAGATCGGTGCTTGTCAGTCGGGAGACATCACTCCCAGATACTATTTTGCGGTTTTCTGGCAGGGTAGGTCAGTGTCCGGGGTTTCGTTATTCATTCAAATTATTAGTGATATGGGATTATCAACTTTGCTGTTCGCACTTATTTTGCAAGCATCACCCGCTTCGGCTTCCTCTGATGCCCCCGCACCGGTGCGCGTTGGTGTGGTGGGACTTGTGCACGGGCACGTTGGTTGGATACTTGGTCGTGAAACCCGTGGGGATATAGAAATTGTCGGGATTGCAGAGGCCGATCAGGCGTTGGCTGAGCGTCATGCTGCTCGGTTTGGGTTTGATATGGAGTTGGTTTATGCGTCTGTGGAGGAGATGATTGATACGACCAAGCCTGAAGCTGTGACTGTTTTTTCCAACATATATGACCATTTAGCTATAACCAGAGCGGCTGCTGCGCACGGTGTGCATGTGATGGTTGAAAAACCATTGGCAATCTCACTAGACCATGCGGAGCAGATGAAGGTAGTTGCAGATTCTGCGGGAATCCACCTGTTGACCAACTACGAAACCAGTTGGTATCCTAGCGTCCATTACGCAAAGGAGTCACTTCCTTTACTTGGAGATATACGGAAGATGGTTGTACGGGATGGGCATCCCGGCCCTATTGAGATTGGTGTAGGCGAAGAATTTTCATCTTGGCTTCTGACGGAAGAAAAGAATGGAGGTGGTGCGATTACAGACTTTGGTTGTTACGGTGCCAACCTAATCACCTGGTTTATGAATGGTCAGCGACCAGAGAGTGTAACAGCGGTAACTCAGATATTCAAGCCAGATCCTCCCTATGGCCAAGTGGATGACGAGGCAACGATCATCGTAACATATCCATCCACGCAAGGAATTATCCAGGCGTCTTGGAATTGGCCGTTCAATCGGAAGGATATGGATGTGTATGGAACGGAAGGATTTGTGTATGCCTCGAATGCGACCGATGGCATTATTGGTCTACCTAGTACCCCATCAATGTCCTTCGAGGCACCTGCCAGAGTTGCTCCCCACAATGATCCCTTTGCATTTTTTGCGGCTGTCGTGCGTGGCAATGTAGATCCAGAGGGAAGTTTATCATCGCTTCCCATCAACATGGTAGCAATGGAAATTTTGGATGCAGCTGTTCGGTCTGCCAAATCGGGGAAAACAGTGTGGTTCACCCGGTAAGCATGACCAGTATAGCCCCATTTTATTCATCACGATTTGGATACAGGCTACAAAGTGTGAATTTGGTTGGGGGTGCGTCAGGATTTCCGGTGCGGGATGAAAAGTAAGCTATAGCCTTAGCGACCAAGCGTCAAATGCAGCATTGCCGTCTGTTTTTCAGCTTGGTTTGGGGAAATGCCAAGGGTGCACGTACCGCAAGTGCAGTCCACTCCCATGCGATGTGTTGTGTTGCTCTCTACCATTTTCGTGGGACACCTCAGATGAGGTGCACGGGTTTAGAGGTCAGGCACAGACTGCCAGTGTAATTGCTGAAGGTGCGCCCAGAACCGTGTCCATGCCTGCACCGCGGACAGCGCGATATAGAATGTAACATAGCGGGCATGACGTGCCAGGGTTGCACCGACCTTCAGCACTTGCAGTCTGAACGTGCGAAGGTGCATGTGAGGGAGTTCCGATGCGGACGAATCCGTGTCTGTGGCAG
>MPNB01000002.1 GCA_002238805.1 Rhodothermaceae bacterium bin80
CAGATGTGGGTGGTTTACAACCCCCGCCTGAACAGCGGTTGTGGAGGGCCTACCTCCATCCCTTGCACAGTTCAATACATTTTTAGCTACGTCATTGACTCACCTCCATGCATTTTCGTGGCACACTATTGGCAAGATCATACTTGCTGGTTCGCCACTGGAAACGGGGCGATTGCGCCAGGATCGAACCTACTTGGTGACTGGGGGACTTGGTGGAATCGGTTGTGCTCTAGCACGTTGGCTCGCGGAGCGTGGTGCCGGCGCCATCGTTCTGAACGGGCGCCGGGATCCAGACCCTGAGATTGAAAAGGAAATCCATCAGTTACATGAAGAAGGCTTTACTGTACGGGTGGAGATCGCAGATGTTACTGACTTTTCAGCAGTGGACGATATGCTCACGCGAGTGGATAAAGAATTGCCATCACTCTGCGGAGTCATCCACAGCGTAGGCGTGTTGGCGGATGCTTCACTGACCAATCAAAGTTGGGAGAACTTCAAGGAGGTCCTTTGGCCAAAAGTTCTGGGAGCGTGGCACCTTCATCGCCGCACGGCAGCTCGCGACTTGGACCTGTTCATTTTATTCTCAAGCATTGCCGGCATCTTAGGCACTCCCGGCCAGGCAAATCACGCAGCAGCGAATGCATTCCTGAATCAACTTGCTGCACACCGGCGAGCAATTGGGCTGCCGGGCCAGGCAATTGCCTGGGGAGCATGGTCAAACATCGGAGAAGCTCAGGAACATAGAGATCGGATCGAAGAACATATGGCAGCCCGTGGTGCTCACTGGATGACTCCGCGGCAAGGCTTCAAAATGCTGGAGTGGCTCATGCGCCAGGATTTGGTGGCTGGTGCAGCAATGGCGATGGACTGGTCCGTATTTGCAGAGACCCCCAGTAACCGACTTCCCCTATTCGAAGATTTGCTCCCCAAAGCTAAGGCCGAGACGCAGCCTACAACTGTGGACCTGATGACCCAGCTTCGGGAAACCTCGACATCAGAGCGCACAGATCTGATGATATCATTCCTGCAACAGGAATTACAGACATTGCTTCGGCTATCAGATCCACCAGTACCCTCGATAGGGTTTTTCGACCTAGGTATGGACTCGCTGATGGCTGTAGAATTGAGAAATCGTTTGAATCGCACGTTTGCAGGCAAATATGTGGCGTCAAACACATTGGTATTCAATTATCCAAATATCACCAGTCTTGCAAATCATCTTATAGAAGAGCTGGAAGAAGCAAAACCTTTACCCCTCTCCCAGACGCCGTCAGAGCGAGAAAAGCAGCAGATACCGCTGCATAGCGAGGATGCCATTGCGGTTGTTGGTATGGCTTGCCGGTTTCCCGGGGCCCCCAATCTCTCCGCCTATTGGAATGTACTCGCAGAGGGAAAAGATGCGGTGACGGATGGGCGGCCAGATACTGGGCCTTGGAGTGGGATTGTTGGAGATTCCGCCGCAAAAGAGATTCCCTTCCAAAGAGGCGGGTTTATTGAAGGGATTGATCAATTCGACGCAGATTTTTTCAACCTAACTCCCATCGAAGCTCGAATGATGGACCCGCGGCAACGGTTGTTGCTGGAAACAAGCTGGCACGCATTAGAAGATGCCGGGATTGATCCCGACCTTCTGAAAAACAGTCAGACGGGTGTCTATGTTGGCTTGGGAACCAGTGAATATCGGGATTTGATCGCAGCATCTGGTCAGGAACAGGAATATCTCTGGACATCCCCGGCCTCTACGCTTGGCGGGATTGCATTTTCACTGGGGCTGATGGGACCAGCAGTGCCGATAGACATGACCTGCGCATCCTCACTGGTCGCAATTCATCAGGCGGTAACTGGTCTTCGACAGGATGATGTGGACCTTGCCCTGGTTGGGGGCGTGAATGCCGTGCTCTCTCCTGCATTCACAAACTTCATGGACGAAATTGGAATGTTATCAGCAAAAGGGTACTGCGGCACGTTTGATGCAGATGCGGATGGATTTGCCCGGGGGGAAGGCTGTGGTATGGTCGTTCTAAAACGTTTGAAGGATGCGGAATCTGCGGGAGATCGGATTTGGGGCCTCATCCGTGGCTCGGCAGTAAATCAGAATGGACAGAGTGCGGCACTGACCGTGCCGAACGGGATCGCCCAAGAACAGGTTCTCGAAAAAGCCCTTACTCGGGCCGGAATCAAGCCCTCCGAATTGGATTATCTCGAAGTCCACGCAACAGGATCACAGTTGGGAGATCCAGTTGAAATTCAGGCAGCTGCGGCAGTGTACGGAAAAGACAGGACGGTAAATCGACCACTTTTACTCGGAACAGCAAAAACAAATATCGGTCATCTGGAGTGGGCTGCAGGCATTGCCGGCCTGATCAAGGTGATGCTTGCGATGAAGCAGCAGGTGATTCCCAAGCAACTGCACTTTAAGACCCCTAATCCACTCATAAACTGGAATGAGTTACCTGTTACGGTGGTTTCGGAATTGATGGATTGGCCATTGACTCCCGGATGTCCGCCAAGGGCCGGGATCAGCGCATTCGCCTTCTCGGGAACAAATGCGCATGTCGTAGTGGAGGGGTACTCAATGGCAGAAGAGAGGCGTTCTTCCAGCAAGCAGCAGGTGCGGCTGTTGCCGTTGTCAGGTAAATCGGATCAAGCACTCCGTGAACTTGCAAAGCAGTATCTGTGCTGGCTTGACGAGCACGCCGAAAAACTAGCGGACACAAGCACAATAGCCCCAGAGTTGCTTGCGAACATGGCATGGACCGCAGGAGTTGGCAGAAGCCATTTCTCACACCGCGCAGGGATTGTATTTCAGGATGTTTCCTCACTGCGAGCGACATTGGATGAGCTTGCAACCTCAGACAAGCTCCCCCTTGCAACGTCACGGAAAGCAGCCTTTCTGTGCACTGGAGAGAAAACCTGTTGGGAGGGGGGCGGCCAAACTTTGTATGAGACTGAACCGACCGCACGTACAGTCCTGGATCGCTGTGGCGAAGTTTTTAAGGAGAAATATTCCAGATCGCTGCTTGATGAGACACTGGACCGCCATGCACATCAAATCCATCCAGCACAGAGACAGGCTTCAGTGTATGCGCTTGAGTGTGCACTGATAGCACTATGGTTACGCATTGGAATTAAGCCGGGCACAGTAGTCGGGCTGGGAGCATCTGAAATCACAGCAGCTTATGCGGCAGGAATGTTCTCCCTGGAGGATGGGCTACGTCTGGTGATGCAATATAGTGCACTGCAGGAAGCTTTCTTCAATGAAAAAGAGGAAAAAGGTGCATTCGAAAATCTTAAGGAGGTGCTGACAAACATAGACTTTTTGCAGCCGGATACATCCATGATCAGTGGTTATACAGGACATCTGGTCAACACCTCTGATTTACGTAATCCCGTCTACTGGAGTCGGCAAATACGTGAATCAGCAGCCTGGGAAACCTCTGCGGAGGCACTCGCTAAACGGGATGTGAACCTGATCATCGAGATCAGCTCGAACACAATGATGGGAAACAAGATTGCTGCGGCTTGGCCACGATCTGTGGCGGAGGGGGCTTACGGTCAAACCGGATCTCCCGTAGTACTGGCCAGCCTGGGAGAAACGCCAGGGGATAGAGATGTCCGAAAAATGACATTCATTGCAGCTGCAGCAAAAGCGTATGAAGCAGGAGCAAGTGTCAATTTTTTGAAATTTTTCGCCGAGGAAGGCAGACGTCGGATTTCGGTGCCGTGCTATCCCTTCCAGAAAAAATCGTTCTGGTTCTAGTTTCGTTCAATTATTTCATTACCATTGATTATATTTTGACGGCTCACCTTTAAATGACAAACACTTGAACTATGGCTTCTGTAGACGAACGGATCAGCAATCTCGTAGAAGAACATCTGGGGATCACGGATCACACCCGCTTGAGCGCCAAATCTAGTGAGCTTGGAATTAATTCGCTGGTTCTTGTTGCTTTCCTCAAAAAGGTTAATGAGGAATTCAGTATTAGTGTCTCTCCGTCCGAGGCACCCAGTTTCACTACATTACAGAATTTCATAGATCACGTCAAGACCCTTGTTAACTGAGTCTTCACAGAATGGCCAATTGCTTGAACCTACATCTTTCATAATCTCCGAAGGATAATTCTGCCTTGTGCTTGACGGGAACTATACGACAGATAGCCTCTGAATCTGATGGTCGAGAGCGGGCGCGGGGGTAGATTGAATGTCTTTCGGAGAGAAGGCCTGCGGCTCCGTTTATTACTGGAGACCCCGTAGTGGACGGGCGCTTTTCGTGTGGATGTGTTTTATCTGGATTCTCGTTGTGAGGGCAGAAGTTCTGACCTTATTGTCAACCTTCCCTTCTTAGCCAACGATCCAAGTCGCTTGCAGATTGCTCATAGAGGCGGTCGCCAATGGAAATTCTTGAAAAAGCCTGGGAAATCCCGGAACCGCTCTCTGTTCACGAAATCTCAATGAAGGATGGTGCCAAAATCATCCTCCGGCGTCATGGGAATCCAGAAGGCATACGTCTCATTTTATGCCACGGTAATGGACTTGCCTCGGATCTGTATTACCCATTCTGGTGTATGCTGATGGATGATTTTGACCTCATCGTATACGATCTTAGAAATCACGGGTGGAATCCGAGCAGCAGCATCAGGCACCATAACGTCCCGATGTTTATCAGAGACCAGGACTACATCACCAAGGAGATTGATAAGCACTACGGAAAGAAGCTCCAAATAGGAATATTTCACTCAATTTCGGCAATGGCAGCACTCCTGTCTCCTACCAAAGCGGAGGCGTTTTCTGCGCTGGTTCTGTTTGATCCACCCATTTGCAGCCCCGGCCGCAGCTATGCAGATTTTGAAGCTGCCACTCAATCTATGGCGGGTTTAACCAGAATCCGCACGTCTCATTTTCGGAATAAGGGGGAATTCGAAGAGCTGCTCCCATACTCACCCACCTTCCAGCATGTGATGCCGGGCATCTACAAGCTTATCGCGGAAACAACGCTCCGCAAATCTGCAGACGGTGGCGAAGGGTACGAGCTTTGTTGTCCTCCTGAATACGAAGCTCAGATTATAGACTATGCAAGCAATTTTGCTGTGCTGGTAGATTTTTCAGAGATTCGTTGTCCGATGAAAGTCATAGGAGCTGATCCTACCTTGCCGTTTTCCTACCTACCCACCTTTGATCTGACTAATGTGGTAAGGGCGAATTATGATTTCCTGCCAGGAACAACGCATCTGCTTCAACTTGAACAACCGGAGGAATGTGTTGTGACAATGCGTGACTTTTTGGAGCACCACGACCTCTGGAATCCATAGCCTGATGGGAACGCGAGTCAGGATTTCCTTATTCTCAGGTTATGATTGCATTCAGTTGTTCAGTTGATGCAGCCATGTGGGGTGTATTCCATTATGTCTCCGACAATACAAATCCAAGGTAGTGACGGATGTGCTCTCCCAAGAGAGGGGCAAGTACTTTTCTGGTATAATTCCCGGCGATAAAGTATGCACTCAAATACTTCCCGCCCCTTGTTGGACATTCGCTATGAACCCGACGATAAGTCACCAGTCTCAATTTCTCTTGGCCTAGGGCTTCAGTTGACTGTTGTAGGTATATCTAGTACCGTTTTATTATCCACGGTTGTATTTCGGGCCAGTGGAGCCAGTGAAACCTATTTAGCCTGGGCTGTATTTGCCGCCATTGTGATCACAGGCGCGGCTACGATCCTGCAGTCCATGCGAGGGAGACGCTTTGGAATGGGACATATACTTCTCATGGGGGGCTCCGGTACATTCGTTGCCGTTTGTATTGATGCCCTTAACGTCGGGGGTGGCAACATGCTTGGCATCCTCGTTATTGTTTCAGGGCTGATTCAACTTGCCGTATCCCAAAAACTTTCATTATTTCGACAGATTTTAACCCCGACCGTCTCGGGAACAGTGCTCATGCTGATCCCGATTTCGGTAATGTCAGCTATCTTCAACCTATTTGAAGATGTGCCGATTGATCGATCCCCATCGGCAGCTCCGCTGATCGCACTCACGACAGCCGCTACGATCTGCGGAGTTTATCTCGTGGCTCGAGGGGTGCTTCGTTTATGGGCTCCGGTCATTGGCATTGTTGCAGGCGTGCTCATTGCTGCTATGTATGGAGTTTACGACGTATCCCAGATTGCGGAAGCTTCATGGGTTGGTTTTCCTGAGTTTGCATGGCCCGGACTCAACCTTCAGTTTGGACCGGCCTTCTGGACGCTCCTTCCCGGGTTCATTCTGGCAGCTACCATTAGTTCCATCCGCACGATGAGCAGCGCCGTTGCCGCTCAACGGGTTTCCTGGCGTAAACCACGAGCGATAGATTATCGTTTGGTTCAGGGGGCAGTCGCTACGGATGGACTCAGCAATGTGTTTGCCGGGCTTTCTGGGGCAATACCGAACACAGCCTACTCGATGGGGGCTTCCCTAACACAACTCACGGGGGTGGCTTCCCGCCATATTGCAATCGCAACCGGCTTGTTGTTGCTAACACTTGCCTTCCTTCCCAAACTGATCGCGGTGATGTTAGCAATCCCGGGGCCGGTTTTTGCAGCGTATCTGGTAATACTCATGGCGATGCTATTCATGATTGGCGTTCAGATGATCGTCCAAGATGGACTGGATTATCGCAAAAGTCTCATCACCGGAGTCTCATTCTGGATCGGTTTGGGATTCCAAAGTCGCTTAATCTTTCCAGATATTGTTTCCGAGTTTGCGGGAGGCCTTTTGAATAATGGGATGACGGCAGGCGGTCTGATAGCTATTCTGATGACTCTGTTCGTGAAACTTACAGAATCGCGTCCAAAACGTCTCACGGTAGCACTTGATCTCTCAGCTCTGCCACAACTCAGAACATTCCTTAATGAATTTACGGTTCGCCGCAAATGGAGTCGGGAGATGAATGACCGACTAGATGCTGTTGCGGAGGAAATATTGATCATGCTTGTCCAGCAGTACGAAGCTGACAAGCAGAGCGGAAAACGAAAGCTTCTATTGCTCGCACGCAAGGTGAGTAGTGGGGCAGTACTGGTGTTCATATCCACCACAGGTGAGGGGAAGAATGTTCAAGACCAAATTGCTCTGTTGAATGACCAGGTTGAAGAAGATCTGTTTGACAAAGAAATATCACTCCGTCTCTTGCGTCACTTGGCGTCCTCGATTCACCATCAACAATATCACGGAGCGGATATTATGACCGTTCGTATTGATCACCCTAGAGACCGTTAAAGGGTAGGGGCCTAATTTCTCGACTCTTCCTCTTTTCCTGTGAGAGGCTTACCTCTGGATGCCATCGAGATATAGTTCCAGATAGTACCCGAAATTGATCTTTTCACTAAAAAGATGAAGAACCTCGTTCAAATGTCAACCGGCCGCATCCCCCTATCGACTTGCTTGTCATCATTTGTCACTCTCGTCACTTCTGCATGCGGTAGATCGTTCCGGTACAGGATTCAGTATCCGTCTGATAAGTAGACCTATTTGGTCCAAACCTGAGTCGATTCCACGTAGCTTTCGAGGGTTATTCGACCACGCCACCGCCGCTTAGTTTTAAGTGATTTGTTAAATATTAGCGGCCAGCGTTAATCAGGTCCGGCTTTGGTATTCGGGTAATCCGTTTAGTGGATCATAGTGAGTTGAACGATTGCGGGCTTTTCCAACTGGGGCAGATGCAGGCCGATCCAGGGATCATTACACGATCTGTGCGAGGAAGGTAGGAACCCCACGAAAGAATTTCTACCTGTGCGGCAAGAGTTCCCCCAGACGTTCGGGGGATACGGATTCCATCTAGGTACGAAACGCGTCCCACCCTCTTCATCATATGGGGAGGTGACCTATACTTTCATTTGCGTAACTTCCCATAATATCACACACTCCGATGGCCTGCTGTGCAGCTGCTGACGACTTTTTTAGTACCACCCACGCGAAGCGTGACCTTTCTTGGTATAGGCGCTTCGGCCCGCTCCCCACGGCACGCAAGATATTGCACGCCCTGGGCGAAGTTCAGGATCGGACCTTTATCGATGTGGGTGCCGGCATAGGTGCCGTCACACATGGGGTCTTGTTACTTGATGCGAAACATGTGACGGTCGTCGATGCCTCTCACGCCTACCTGCAAACCTTGCTCGAGGAAGCCCGGCGACAAGGTTACACAGAGCGTATCAATACGTACCACGGCGATTTTGCTGAAATAGCTCCCGCCCTGCCAAAAGCAGACGTTATTACAATGGACCGTGTGGTCTGCTGCTATGGCAATGTTACCGGCCTACTTAATCAAGCGTGCACGCGGGCAACATGGCGCATTTGCTTGTCTTTCCCTCGTCGAGCGTGGTGGTCACAAGCCGCAATCTGGTCCTTCAATCTCATCCAGCGTGTGCGACAGCACGCATTCCGAGTTTATTACCACGCCCCAGAATACATAGATCAGTGTCTGGTAGACAATGGCTTTGTCCCTGTAAAATCCGACAAGTCCATCCTGTGGAGTGTGAGATTATACGAACGACGGTAGATGCGTTATCGATCGTCATGGATATGTTTTCTCGTACTGGTGGCCTTAACACTAACGGGATGTAGTGCACTCAGGCAGGCAATGCAAAACCGTCCCTGTGTCCTGAACACATCGCAGCCTTATGACACCGTGCACATCAACCCTGCACTGCACAACATCACACTGCACTGGAAAAACCCGGAAACCAACGAGCCTTTCAAAACCATAAATAACCTAGTTGAATGGCTCGGGAGTACAGGTCACTCAGTAGTTGCAGTAACCAATGGTGGCATTTTCGAACCGGAACTTGTACCCACAGGACTTTACGTGGAAAACGGCTACGAATTTCGGCCCTTGAACCTTAACGACGGATATGGAAATTTCTACCTGAAGCCCAACGGTGTATTTTTTGTCCAACATAACCAGTTCGGTATCAAGGAGACTACGCACTTTAGCACAGGAGAAACTGACGTAGATTTTGCACTGCAGTCAGGTCCACTGCTTCTGCGAGACAACCAGATCCATCCGGCCTTCACACTAGGCTCCAAAAACTGTCGCCTGCGCAGCGGAATCGGGATATCCCCAAATGGCCACGCGGTACTTGCAATCAGCAACGGTGCAGTAAACTTTATTGACTTTGCGACATGGTTCCGAGACACTGCGGGAGTGATTGATGCGCTCTACCTAGACGGAGCAATCAGCACACTTCATACGCCTGGGGATTTTAGTGTCTCGGAGGAAGCCTACGCCGGATTTCTCGCGGTAACTCGAAAAAAGGAGTAGTTGCCCCGCCAGGATTCGAACCTGGAACCTCCTGGTCCAGAGCCAGGCGCTCTGCCAATTGAGCTACAGGGCAGTGGGAACCGTTTATTCTATGTTGCTCGAATTGGTTCCGATATGAGCCTCCTTCTCTCGCATCTGTTCATCAATCAATACTGGATCAATCCCCGTCCACTTGCACTATCCAAAAGTCCGAGCACCCCGCCGAACACCCTGTAGTACTTCCCCAATACTCCTGACAGGTTGATTTAGCACCTTCCGTGTCCATTTAACCAATCAAACAAAAAAGGTCCTGTAAACAATCCCACACCAAACATCAAAAATATTCTGCACCACTGTGCGGAAAGCTGTTGCATGTGTGACCCAGAGAATCGACCGAACAAATCGTACGTGCGACATTCAGTTCTTATCTTCGTACACCTACGCCCCATAACGCTGACTTCATGAAGTTCTCTCCCTCTATATTCATCGCGCTTTCCCTATCCTCCCTTTTGTTTTTCGGCTGTTCCAGCGAAGAATCTGCAGACCTCGTGCTAACGCACGGAAAGATTGTCACCGTGGATTCATCCCTGCCAGAGGCAGAAGCCTTAGCTGTAAGAGGCGATACAATAGTCGCCGTGGGCACCGCTGAAGAAATTGCAATCTATATCGGGTCGCAAACACGTGTCATCGATTTGGACGGCAAACTTGCGATTCCAGGTTTCATCGAAGGACATGGCCATTTCCTTGGAGTTGGCGAAGCCAAAATGATTCTCGACCTGACAACGGTGAAGAGCTGGGAAGAAATTGTGGCAATGGTCGACTCAGCTGCTGCTGAAGCCGAATCCGGCGAGTGGATTACCGGCCGCGGATGGCATCAGGAAAAATGGGATTCAATCCCTCCTGGATCCGTGGAAGGTGTACCCACACACCATACCCTGAGTGCAGTATCTCCCGATAACCCTGTACTGCTGCGCCACGCCAGCGGTCACGCAGGCTTTGCCAACAAAGCTGCAATGGACGCGGCCGGAATCAGCCCGGAAACACCAAACCCCGATGGCGGTGAGCTCGTAAGGGATCTACGTGGGGACCTGACCGGACTTCTGCGCGAAACCGCCGAGGGTCTCGTGGGCGCTGCACGAGCCAAGGCACGGGAAAGTATGACGCCCGAAGAACTTGACGAGGAATTACGCACAATGGCGCACTTGGCTGCCGAAGAAGCTCTCGTTAATGGAATAACGTCATTCCACGACGCTGGAGTAGGGTTCTCTACCGTAGATCTTTTCAAGAAACTCGCAGATGAAGGTAACCTCCCTGTACGCCTCTATGTGATGATTCTTGCAAACAGCACTGCACTGGAGGAAAGACTAGCATCCTATCGGATAATTGGCTACGGAAATAATCACCTGACTGTCCGCAGTGTAAAGCGCTCCATTGATGGAGCGCTCGGCTCTCACGGTGCCTGGCTACTTGAACCATACACAGATATGCCTAACTCAAGGGGCCTCGAAACCACCGCAACAGACGAAGTCCGGGCCACAGCAGAAATCGCAAAAGCCAATGACTTCCAGGTGAATATACATGCCATCGGAGACCGGGCCAACCGTGTCGTTCTGGATATTTACGAATCGCTCTACGGCAACACCGACAACGATTTACGCTGGCGGATTGAACACGCACAGCATATTCACCCCGATGACATACCAAGGTTTGGAAGCTTGGGGGTCATCCCTTCTATGCAGGGAATCCACGCCACAAGCGATGCTCCGTGGGTTTTTCGCCGCTTAGGTGAAGAGCGAGCCCAAAATGGCGCATATCGCTGGCAAACATTATGGCAGACCGGTGCGGTAGTCACCAATGGGACCGATGCGCCTGTAGAGGATATAGATCCCATCGCAAGCTACTATGCAACGGTTACACGCGTACTAAACGACGGCTCTGTGTTTTATCCTGAAGAACGACTCTCGCGAGTACAGGCCCTGCAGTCGTACACTCTCAATAATGCCTTTGCAGCGTTTGAGGAAGATATCAAAGGCTCGCTTGTACCCGGCAAACTGGCAGATATTACCGTCCTTTCAAAAGATATCCTGACCGTACCCGATGAAGAAATCCTCTCGGCCGAGATACTCTATACAATTGTGGGAGGGGTTGTGAAGTACGACGCGCAAACTAATTCCGATTCAGACGAGCACGCCTCGTCAGAATAAGCATATAGATGAAGATCATCAGGGAGCCCATCATTTCGCGGCCGGTTTCGTCCTCGAAGTAATGGAGGTTTTGGCTCACAACCAACCAGATGTAGTAAAGACCAAACCCCAACGCTGCAAGCGCGAATAATGCAGCGAGTTGCCACGGCAGCCGGTTCAGTATGGCCGCAAAACCCGCCAATGCGGCAGCTGCGTACGCAGCGACCCACCAAAGCGCGTCGGGATCATTCAACTGCCAGTATGCACACAGCGCAAAGAAGAGCGCGCCAACAAGCACTATCACCGTAAAAATTCTCTTCACTGAGCTGCTTGTTTAATGGTCACTTACTACCATGCGAGTCTGACTCCGACCTGCATGGCACGCCCCGCCGCGGGATAAACAAATACTGTATCTGACCCGCCCGGATCAAGGAATCCTGTCGTACTGAAAAAATTATTTAAGAGGTTGAATGTCTCAAACTCGATCACGAGCCAACCTACTGCATAGGTGAACTTGAAATCTATCGAGGAGAAATTCTCTAATTCAACTGTGTTGGCATCATCCAGCCAGATGCGTCGGGCGCTCCGTAAGGCAGCCATAGCCTGAATCCTGTTCAGGATAGGCAGACTCACCGCAGCCGAGATGTAATCTCTCGGGATAGCCTTGACAAAATTTCCCTCGTTATCTCCTGCACGATAGGTTACATTCTGGAGTGTATAATTGAACCGCAATGACGCTATGTCTTCCGCTTCCAGGGATAAACCCGTTTCTACTCCTCTGTGTCGGCTACTGGCAATATTTGCATACTGGAACGTCTCGAACTGAAAATCTAGTTCATCCTTCATGTCCATCTGGTACACACTCAATGTGAGTTCTCCACTCAAACTTCCCGGTACGAGCACTGAACGGTGGTATAGCCCGGTTTCAAAACTGGTGCCACGCTGGGGCTTCAGCTCATGGTTCGATATGGATGTAGCATATGGCGGAAAAGGTAAAGGGATCAGTCTCTGGCCGAAGAGCTGATCCAAGGTGGCAGTTTTGAATGAGCGCACCACATTGGCATACCAATTACCTACATGCCGAGTACTTGCCACATAGCGAATGTTCAGCCCCACCTTGGGACTCAATGCAGTATGAACGGCGTCCTGATCGGTGCTCTGTTCCGGCGAGTATGCATCACTGATGCGATCGTAACGAATGCCCACTGAAGCGCGCAATCGACGGAGGGGCTCAATATCATACTGCATGTACGCAGCCAATGCACGACGAGTACCACTACCCGCGCTTGATAAATCACCGATTGTGCCATCGTGACCCTGAAAATCTTCTGCAGTCCCTGTGACAACGTTACGCCATTCTACGTCCAGTCTCCCACTGTGGAGGTCTGCACCGATCGTCAGACGGTCTTCCACGAGCAATGATGGTGCCATCCATTGCGCGCTAAAAAACAACCTTGACGTTCCAAAATCCCGCCACTTCGCATCTGCGAATTCTGCGCTCAGGGGCAGGGTGCGTGTACCTTTCAAGCTACGCCTGTTACCAACCAGTGAAGTGCGCAATTCTGATTGCTCACCAAAATATATCCTGCTCTGCAGTGCTAATCGCTGGGTGCGCTCGTCAGTATCGTCAAGTTGAAAAACCGGCGATTGCTGCACACGATCGTTGGCTATCTGCTCGCTTGTTAGCGGACCTGGAACATCATAACTCCGCATATGCATAGACCCGGAAAACGTAATGTTGGCCCGGTTCGAGCGAAATATGTCCAAAGTAACACCCAAGCCTCCTTTGGTACGATTGGCATGCTCCCGATATCCGCGTATCGTTTCAAAATTGCCATAGGAAGAAAGCTTTCTGACACCAAGCGATGTTCGAACGGATCCGCTTCCTTTGAACGTACCAAATGAACCACCGGCAACCGCTACTTCATAGCGTGGAGAGGCTTCAGCGTCTGTCACGATATTAATGACGCCCCCAATCGCAGCATCACCATACAGCGATGAAGCACCACCACGAAGGATTTCCACGGACTCGATAGCTGCCAAGGGGACTTGGTCCCAATTTACCAATCCGGTTTCCAATGCATTTACTGGTTGCCCATCTACCATCAGCAGAACATATTCTGCTTCGCCGCCTCCATAAAATCCCCGCACAATAGGCTGTGCATCATACCCTATGCCATCCAGATGGAGCATAGCGAACCCAGGCACTTGCTGCAGTGCACCAGCTAAGCCCCGGATACCGGCCAATTTTTCGAGCGTGGCACTTTTTAGTACACTCACTGCCCCGGTGGACTGCGAACGCATGGACTCGGACCGATCTGCCGTAACAACGACTTCGTCCATGGCTACAGTGTCCAGTGTATCCACATCCTGAGCCTGCAGAAAAACTGGCCATATGGCTACAAAAAACAAAAATTTCAGCATCAACGATCGCAACGCCATCTTTTGCCCACTAACTGATTCGTGAAAATTCATGACTTTCATTCAAACGCCCTCGTCATCAAGAAATGTAACGCAGGTACCTTGTTTGCCGAATAGGCACATGGCAGCTATACGCGCGAGAAATTTTTGTGCCAGCGTATGACATCTGATCACACATACGGTATCAGCCCATGTCTCGAATTGTCAATGCGTCCGTTCGCATGGGCGCTTACACGATCCGTACTCAATCGGTCACCCCCAGTGTCTGCGCTGGGCCCAACTCATCCTCTGACACAATAAAGTTAAAGGAAAATAGCATTTTTGGCGGGTATAGGCCGATTTAAGGAAGTTACCTATTTTGCTCTTCACCTTTTTAGTGGAGAACTTAATTTGGACTCCATCGGGGTATAGCTTAATCCTCCAAGATAGAAGTAACGGCGTTGGTAAACCGTTGTTTGTTTTGAAAATCCCTACATCGAATTTTGACGGTTTTGATCCGACAACTGTTGATCGACAGGCGCTATCCGTCCATCAGTAATACACCCCGTATTAAACGACCCTGTTCAAGGTCTTCATATGCCTGCATGACCTCTTCAAGGGAATACTGTCGGGTTATCATGCTGGCCAATGGAAGCTTCCCCTCCAAGTAATAACGAGCATATCGCAAAAAATCGTCTTTGGGCACCGCAGTACCGTAATATGATCCCTTGATCGTTATCTCTCTACGGGTAATCCGGGCAGCAGGAAAATTCGTATTACTTCCAACCGGCGCCAGTCCAGCCAAAACCAAAGTACCTCCCGGTCGCACAGCATCCAGACAGGCTTCCTGGATGCTCGGAATACCCGTTGCCTCAATAACGAAATCAGCACCTCGACCCTCAGTGTACTCCCGGACTATGGAGGCATCCTTATCGCTACCGGCGAGAGTCCCGTCTGCACCAAACTCAGCAGCCTTAATCCGGCGATCTCGTACAGGATCAACAGCCAGAACGATCCCCGCATCAGCCAAGCGTGCACCGAGAATTGCCGATAGACCAACCCCGCCTGCCCCATACACAACAACGTCACTCCCTGCAGGTACCCGGGCAGTATTCAGTACTACCCCCACACCGGTCGTTACGCAGCAACCTATTAGTGCAGCAACAGGCATAGGGATTTTCATGTTCGTTGGGAGTGGCACACATGCAGCTTCGGCAACCACCACATACTCCGAAAAACATCCGAGTGCACAATACTGATATACCGGATTCCTCCCCGAATACATGCGTGGTGTTCCATCCTGCATGACTCCTGCCCAAATGGCATCCTTAGTGACACTGCAAAGGGCAGGCCGGTGCAAATCACAGTAGAAACATTTACCACATGCCGGCGCCCAATTGAATATCACGCGATCACCCGGCCGCAGATTTTCTGACCTACCGCCACATTCGACGACGACCCCTGCGCCCTCATGTCCGAGCACTGCCGGCAGAACATGTGGCGTTGTACCGGTCATTACCTGGAGGTCACTACGACAAACACCCGCTGCGTGCACACGAACAAGAACCTCGTTGGCCTTCGGCGGCTGGAGCTCCAACTCCTCAATAACCAATGGTTCTCCTACTCTGTGCAATACTGCTGCTCGTGTTTTCATGAGAGACTTCGCTATGCCTCCGGCAACTCCTGTCCTATTTCCAGTGCTTTCAGTGCACTGATCACCTCGTCGTGGAGCTTACCATTGGTTGCAATGATCCCGCGATTACGCGCCAGTCCCTTGCCACAGGTGAAGTCCAGTTTTCTGCCCGTACAATCGGTAACGCGCCCGCCTGCTTCACTCAGGATCAGAGCTCCCGCCGCGTGATCCCAAATGCGTTCGACATACTCCTTTCGTGTCGGCAAACGCATGTAAATTTCTGCCTCTCCGCGAGCGACGACTGCGTACTTCGCCTGACTGTCCAATCGCCTACTCTCAGTAGTAATTCCTAAGTAGTCGGCAACCCGCTGTGCATCCCCATGTGCACTATGCCCGGACTCCAGGCTCTCACAAAACCTTGCATTGCTCACACGATCAATCTTGCTCACACTGATCGAGCGCTTACCTTGCTCTGCTCCGTACCCGCGCACTGCTACAAGCGTTCCGCCGTCCAGTTTCGGGCAAGCTAGTCCACCCACCGCTACTTCACCGTCCACAATGAGCGCCAAGGCCACGGCAAAGTGCTCCTTCCGTAAAAAACCCTTGGTGCCGTCAATCGGATCAAGCGTCCAGAATCGATCGCTGAAGCCCTCTGCGTTACCATAATCAATCCACTTCATCGCATCGGTCAAAGAGCAACCCGGGCGAACATTCACGAGATGTTCAGCAAGCATTTCCCGAAGTGAAGACTGCTCAGGCGCCCTTAAGAGCGTGCTGTCTTCCTCTGCTACAATCGGATCATCTGGAAAAGCTTCCCGAACAGCCCGACACACCAATGCCTGGCTTCCGTAGTCTGCTACCGTGACCGGACTGCGATCCTCCTTGGCAATAGCTATCCGATCCTGAACATTCCTGCACAGCTCAGCCGCTGCACCAAGCGCTGCACGAACGACCGAAATCTCCTTCGCATATGTATTACTCAGCATTGTCTGAGGATAATGTCATTGTCCGATATGACGGAAGTTCATTCAGGAACCGGAATTCCCGATTCTTATGATCTACTATGCAGCAATGGTGCTGCAAACCATTCGTCACTAACAAATAAGGAGCCTTACACACTGTGTTGTAACGGCCAATCTGGTCAAATACATCCTGCTTGATCTTAACGGATGGATTTTTGCACTCGGCAATCAGTACCGTCTGCATCTTTCGGTCGTAAACAACAATATCTGCCCGATAATAACGATCATGCATTGGAATGGGGGCCTCCACGGCAATGAACCCCTGAGGTACGTCCAAGGCTTCAATGAGGTACCGGATCAAGTGCTGACGCACCCACTCTTCGGGAGTTAACGGCACAAAACGCTGGCGGACCCGATCCAGTATTACTATTCTTTCAGCCTCGTTCCGTATCTCAAAATTGTACGGAGGAAAATTCAGTTGCTCCATGCCTCCAAAGGTAATGATTCAGCATCGGATCCCATAGCCCCGTCACGCGTTAGTGGCTCTCACCTCGGGGTGTGGCGCAGCCCGGTAGCGCGCTTCGTTCGGGACGAAGAGGTCGTGGGTTCAAATCCCGCCACCCCGACTCGTTACCTGCTTCAGTGCGTGCATTACTGCATTGCCTGCCTCTTCGGCAGTTCGGCCTATTGCCACCATTCCGTCTTCATGCCCACCCATGGCAAAGATGTGCGTCTGGAGAACAGCTGTCGTCTCAAACAACCGTGCTACTTCGTAGGCCATTTCCGGGGTCCCCTGCGGAATGTTAGATTGTGTTATTGGAAGATGCAGGTTTTTTGCATTCTTCCACAAAAGCTGCGAGTGGACATGAAAAACCCAACGAATAGAAGGATCAACCATATAGACCGCGCCGTGTGTCAAACTTTCACTTGAGGGGTGGGTTGGCCCATGTGCATTCACCAGATTTTTTGCAAGATCAAACGAATGCACATGGGAATAATCCTGACCCGTCAGGAACTGCTTATATCCCGTCTGCGAGCCTGTGATAATGAAAGCCCTTTGACTGGGTAATGCATTGAACGGCCGAACACGGCAACTCAAATTGCCGAACCCATAACCATCATAACGATCAGGATCCTGACCAACCAAACCTGCCGCCATAAGCCGTTGCCGCCAATGTGCAAGTGTACCCAATATCGCCTCATTGATCGGTCCTGTAGGTTCAAATTGCAAGTTGAACCGAATCGCACCTTCCTGGCCTGGCATTGTTCGTTAAATTGCGGTTGGTAGACTCCTTTTGCATTAGACCTGTCTTTTGGTTCCATGAATCATCTTTCGATAGTCTGGTGGACACTTTTTGCAGGCGCTCTGCTATCTATTGGCTGCCAGACAAAAACGCAAACACCCAATGTGATTCTGATCGTAACCGACGATCAGGGATGGGTTGATCTTGGAAGTTATGGATCCTCCGACCTGTCAACGCCACATCTTGACTCATTAGCTGCCCACGGCCTTCGCTTTACGGATTTCTACACAGCTGCTGCTTCCTGCTCACCCTCCCGCGCAGCCTTTATGACCGGCATGTATCCGCAGCGTGTAGGCATTCCAGGAGTACTCATGCCTCAATCCCGCCGTGGACTTCATCCGAATGAACGCACTATGGCAGAAATGCTCAAAGAGTTGGAATACGCCACTGCCTGCTTCGGAAAATGGCACCTGGGCCACGATTCACTACACCTCCCAATGAGTCACGGATTCGATGAGTACTTCGGTATCCCCTACTCCAACGACATGACACCGGATGCCGTAAAGAACCCGAATCCACCCGCAAGACGACATCCGCCAGTGCCACTTGTTGAAGGCTTCGCCACCATTGAACTGGAACCGGACCAATCTCAGTTGACCCGACACTATACCGAGCGGGCGGTTGCTTTCATTGAATCTAACCGTGACACCCCCTTCTTTATTTACCTGCCACACACGTTTCCGCACGTCCCGCTTTTTGTCTCTGAAGCATTTGCCGGACAATCCAATGCCGGATTATACGGAGATGTGATCATGGAAATCGACTGGTCGGTAGGTCGAATCATGGAGACACTTGATCGCCTGGATCTGACGGAGAATACACTCATTATCTTTTCATCGGACAATGGTCCATGGTTAGTGAAGGGAGCTCACAGTGGGCGCACCGGCCCACTACGCGAGGGGAAGGGAACTACATTCGAGGGGGGACACCGTGTGCCTTTGCTTATGTCTTGGCCCGGTACGATTGCACCGGGGGTCACAGATGCTATGGTTTCTGCTATGGACATTATGCCGACCGTGGCGGAGGTTACCGGGGCTGCACCCGGACCGTTCTCATTTGATGGGAAATCACTGGTGAACGTTATCAAAGGCGACACCTCGCCGCACAATGCATTATTCTTCTACCAAGGATATCAGCTTCATGCTGTCCGCTCCGGCCGATGGAAATTACATGTGCCACACCACTATCGCAGCATTCACGGTGCCACACTTTCGACACCGACCTTCCAGGGCGCCTATCGACGGGACTCAATTGGATTATCTCTGTTCGATCTGGAGTCAGATATCGGAGAGACCCTCAATCTTGCAGACACGCACCCGGCAATCGTTGACCGACTGCTCGGATACGTGGCTACCATGCGAAAAGATCTGGGCGATGCACTCACCGGTACGGATGGAACCAACCGTCGCCCATCTAGACTGCTGGAGTAACACACACACCCATCCGAAGTACCATACTCCGAGGGACGACGATCAACGCTACCTGTCCTGGATGCTGTCCCTGACAGATGATTGCTAGTCGTCCCAGCCCACGGGAACGTTCCAGTAAAAATTTGCAAAGCTGTAATACGGTCTTTTGGGCGACAATCTCTGCAAATAGAGTGCCAGTTCCCGCAGGTGATAGTCCCCCCACATTACGCTCTCTCCATGGGGGATATTTGCCCCATCTGGAACATAGTCCCAACGGCGTGGCCAATGATATACACTGTGCAGAAGCAAGCCCTCATGTGCTGGATCCAGACTCAGGTATGGTTCATGCAAGAGCGTCAAGGCAATTTTACGCCCGGCTATAGTATACCTCCTGCCATCCTTGCCCATTATTTTTCCGAGACGCAATAACCCCTGAGCTGCAATAGCCGCAGCAGAACTATCTACGGGCTCCTTATCATTGAACGGATCCGCATCGCGCTCAGACCAATTGCTTAAATCTTTCAAACCTGGTGCACCTGTATCCCAGTAGGGTACCCCACATGTTGGTGTGCTTTCTATGTAGTAATCAGCTGCAGCCCACAGCGCCATTTGGATCTCTGCCTGCACCTTTCTGTACGGACGCGTAACACGTTTGGGCAGCATATCGAGAAATTCAAGGATTTCAGCACACCCCAAAATTATCCACGCCAACCCTCTCGTCCATGTGCTGAATGGTGAGTACCCCTGTTGTGTACTCGGACACCGATACGTGCCTGTACGTACATTGAAGATCGCTTCATGAGCAACCCGACCACGGACATCATACCCATCTGTTTTCTCACCCCCACCACGAAAAACAATGTACTCAGAGGTGGTCTGTGCGTGTGTCACCAACCGCTCCAGCAAGCTGTACTCCTTATCCTGTTCGCCCCGCAATACGCCCCCCAGTAAGTATGCAATAGCGAGCGCCCGAAGTGAGCGAATTGTATCCGCAAAAAGAGAATGCGGACCATTAAAGGAGTGAATGAACCCATACCCTCCTCCGAGTTCAGTCCAGCGATGTGCCTGAACACTCCCACTTGTTAACAGGGCTTGCACATAGCAGTTGCGCTCCCATTCGTTGTACTCAATAAAGTGCTCATCCATAAGTCGAAGTAGCGCTCCGAAAGTACTCGTTGTGGTAAATCCATGATCATGAACACCAAAGTGCGTCAGGTGATGTTGTATGCGCCTCATCGTAGCGATACGCCCCCATTCAAGAAAAAAACCCGAGTCTGTCGCCTCAGCCTGCAGAAGCATTGAGCCTACTTGGAAGCCACGCGTCCAATCCGTCCAACCTTGGGAAGTGTAACGCCCATTTCTGGTGTACACCAACGCTTTGTCTTCGTCTTCGAGTAACCTCTCTTCAATCGCGTGCAATTTTTTACCCGAAATCTCCCACATGCGGGCAATGGGTTTCTTGAAAACCCCCAACGGAATGAATTCGCTCGTATCAATCATCGAAACTTATTGTCTGGCTCAGAGCGTGCGTTACTCGTTCGTAGACCGAAAAAGTGCGTGTGCGCATATCATACGTACGGATCTGGACTTCTAAACTATGATCGCCTGTCTCAATGAGGTTCCAGGAGTTCTTTTCTATCTGCGGTGCGCGCCAACGGTTTGATGTGGCTGTTCCCGCAATAGAAACTATCAGCTCATTTCCTCCCTCAATACACACCTCCACATGGGCACAATGCCAGTGCCCTGCGCAGACAACCGTAACGCCAGCTTCTGCGGCCGCAGCAAACAATTTATCCCCGCCACGAGCCAAATCCAGTTCTTCGGATACTTTGAGTGCGGAAAGTGGATGATGAACTGCCAATACCTTGAGTGTGTTCGGCTGCTGCTCTGAAAAAAAACTCTGTACTCTCTTGACTTGCTGGGCTGTGCAACGCCCCCCCTTGACCGTAAATCCGTATGCGGTATTGAGTCCCAGTACAGCCAAACCCTGAACGATGATTGACTGCTCCAGCTGCCTGGTAAGCTGCCGCTTGTATCGACGTAATGGGTCAAGCATGCGCAAATCCGGACGATGCCACCACGCGTGCACATCATGATTCCCGGGAACCACGATGTATGGCTGGGGAAGTGCCTTCAGGAACTCCCGTGCAGCTTTGAACTCGCCCCTTCTTGCCCGCTGGGTAAGATCACCTGTAATCAGAATCGCGTCACATCCATGCACACGGATATCTTCAATCAGGTCTTCCTGTACATGAAGGGAAGCAATCCGGCCAAAGTGAGGATCGCTTACATGTGCCAGCCGCATAAGGACTTGGTTGGATTACAAAAACAACAGCGTAGCGCCTAGATCGAAGTAATCAAACGGAATAGATCTTTCCAGCAACCGCCTGAAGACCCCGCCCCCTTTCTGTGATGGTCATCACGCCCGATCTTCGATCCCGGACTTTAGAATCAGATCGCCAAAGCCTGTTCTAAGAACAGGCCGATCGGGTTTTCCAGCAACTCTTTGAGTGTAGCAAAAAAGCGTGCTCCCACTGCTCCGTCCACCGCCCGGTGGTCACACGATAGTGTGAGCTTCATACGTTTACCCGGAACAACTACGCCGTCCTGCACGACCGGTGTATCCCGAATCGTGCCGATGGCCAGAATACAGGCATTCGGAGGATTGATGATTGCCGTAAATGATTCAATGCCAAACATGCCCAGATTACTGGTAGTAAACGTGGACCCTTCCATCTCTTCCGGGGTCAATTTCCGGTCTCGTGCACGTGCTGCCAGTTCCTGAGTCTCCTGAGCTATGGCTGCCACGTTCTTTCGATGAGCATCCCGCACAACAGGCGTGACCAACCCATCTTCTATGGCCACAGCTACTCCCACATCTACGTAACTGTACCTGCGAATCACACCCTCATCTGCCGCATATGTTACATTCACATCTGGATGTTGTACCAAGGCAGTTGCACTGGCCTTTGTCACAAAGTCGTTAAAGGAAGCCTTGGGTCGACCAGATTTTTCCAGGTATTCATTCACTGCAGTTCGGTGAGCAATAAGTGCAGTCACATCTACGTCCACATTCAGATAGAAATGTGGAGAGGTGTACTTGCTCTCAGCCAAACGGCGCGCGATTGCCTTACGCATCTGGGAGATCCGAACCGTTTCAAAGCCACGATCAGCAGATACATCAACGGGTACAGGAGGCCGGGTTGAGGGCCGAGACATCTGCGCTTCTACATCCCGCTTAATAATGCGCCCTCCCGGGCCGGATCCTGCCAAATCAGTCAGTTGAAGCCCATGGTCAGCCGCCATCCGCTTAGCGAGTGGCGAAGCCTTGATCCGCCCAGTAAATGTCGCCGCGGAAGTACCAATATTTGTCGGGGCGGGGGGCGTTTCCGTTGGGGTTTCAACAGGCGCAGGAGGTGGTGCGCCATCGTCAGCCGTATGCGACGACAGTATTGCTGATACATCCTCGCCGGCCTCGCCCAGAACAGCAATGAGCCCTCCTATCGGCAGGGCATCACCAGCCTGAGCAACTTTTTTGAGTAGGATACCATCATCATATGCCTCAACATCCATCGTTGCCTTGTCCGTCTCCACCTGTGCAATCACATCACCAGCAGCAATTTTATCTCCTTCTTCAACGGACCACTCAATCAGGACACCCTCTTCCATGGTGTCCGTCATCTTTGGCATTTCTATTGCAATCGGCATGGTCAGTACCACTTAGAATACGGTCAATCAAGATACATCACTGCACGGCAGGCTCGGTATACATCCTCCGTACTCGGCAGATAGTACTCCATCAGATTTTTAGCATACGGGGCCGGCGTATCTCTGGCGGTGATTCGGTGAACCGGTGCATCAAGGTAATCAAAGGCCTGTGCCTGAATCTGGAAAGCGATCTCCGAGGAGACGCTTGCAAATGGATTACTCTCGTCCACCACTACGCACCGGTTGGTTTTCTTTACGGACGCGATCACCGTATCCCAGTCAAACGGGCGAATCGTACGCGGATCAATAACTTCCGCGGCATAACCGTCTGCTTCGAGCATTTCGGCGGCCTCCAGTGCACGCCAGTAGCTCTTGTTATGGCCTATAATCGTTACCGCGTCACCTTCACGCGCGATCCGTGCCTCACCAATCGGAATGGTATAGTCTTCCGCTTCTGAAACTTCGCCACGCATACCATACATAAACTCGCTCTCCAGAAAAACCACTGGATCATCGTCCCGGATTGCTGACTTAAGCAGCCCCTTGGCGTCATCGGGGTTTGACACTGAGATCACCTTCAGCCCCGGAAAGCAGCTATAGAGCGCTTCAACCGAAGTGTTGTGTGTCGCCGCCAGCTGCCCGGCTGCACCATTCGGTCCGCGGAACACAATTGGAAACGAAAACTGTCCCCCCGACATGTAGCGGATCTTGGCCGCATTGTTTATAATCTGATCAATGGCCACGAATGCGAAGTTCCAGGTCATGAACTCAATAATAGGCCGGAGCCCATTCATCGCCGCCCCAAGCCCTAACCCCGCAAAGCCATTCTCGCTGATCGGCGTATCAAGCACGCGTCGATCACCAAACCGGTCACGCATGCCTTCACTGACCTTGTAAGCGCCGTTATACTCGGCCACCTCCTCACCCATGAGGAATATATTCTCGTCGCGATCCATCTCTTCGACCATCGCAGCACGGATGGCCTCCCGAATTTGCAATTCTGCCATAACTCAAATCAAGTCAGAAAGGGGTAGTCTTCTTGCGTGTAGACATGATCATATATGGCCTCCGGTGGAGGGAACGGGCTTTCATCCGCAAAGGTAACGGATGCGGCCACCTCGGCCTTCACCTCCATATCTAGAACATCTAGATCTTCGTTACTGATCAGGTTTTCCTGTATGAGGTAACTTTTCAAGCGAAGGATTGGATCTTCGTTTTTCTTGGCCTCCAACTCTTCCTTAGTCCGATACTTACCGGGATCACTCATGGAGTGCCCCCTGTAGCGGTAGGTCCGGATTTCCACAAGCGATGGCTGCCCCTCACGAGCCATGTCCACATGATCACGCATGGCCTGACAAACACTGAACACATCCATCCCGTCTACCAATGAGCCTGGCATAGCATAAGAGACACACTGCTTGAAGAGATCTGTCTCAGCACTGGCTCGATCAACTGCAGTACCCATTGCATACTGGTTGTTCTCAATCACATAAACAATCGGCAACTTGTACAGTGAAGCCAGATTCAGTGCTTCGTGAAAAGAACCTTGCCACACCGCACCATCGCCTAAATAGCATATACATACTCCCCCATCGTTCTTGTACATATGTGCAAAAGCAATGCCTGTGGCCACAGGAATATGAGCACCAACGATACCGTGCCCCCCGAACATACCCTTCTCCTTGCTGAAAAAATGCATCGATCCTCCTTTGCCTTTAGAGCAACCATCCACCCGTCCAAACAGTTCGGCCATGCATTCGTTGGAGGTCATCCCGAGTGCCAATGCGAGGCCGTGGTCACGATATGCCGTAATCGCTGAATCTAGTCCAGACTTGAGCGCATAGACAGACCCGGTTGAAATGGCCTCTTGGCCGATATACAAGTGTAGAAAACCGCCGATCTTTTGCCTGCCGTACATCTGAGCAGAACGCTCCTCGAAACGCCGCTGCAACAGCATATTTCGGTAAATATCAGCGACATCTTCCACACTCAACCCCAAACTCTCATGGGAAAAACGATCTCCTGGATATTGTCGGAAGGTGAGCTTAGTCTCAATCACGTCGTAAGATGCTTCCGGCTGGCCGTTTTGCGTTGCCACTTCTTTTGCCTTCAAAGACATACTACCGGGATGTTTGGAATATCATGTGCTCGTGATACAAGTACAGCCCAAGTGTACCCTTCTAAAGCGCTTGGGATCCATACACCCGAACAGCCACAGGTTCTGTCCTGAAACTCATGTCTGAGGTTCTCGTCATTATCCCAACGTACAACGAAGCTAAAAATGTGGCGCTGGCACTGAGACGTGTGATGGAACAACCTTCCAACCTGAATGCTCTGGTCGTGGATGATGGATCACCGGATGGTACAGCAAACGTCGTTCGTCAAACACAACTGAAATACCCTGGGCGCATTGATCTGTTGGAGCGTTCGGGGAAATTAGGCTTGGGAACAGCCTACTTAACCGGTTTCGCGCACGCACTTAGGAACGAGTACCAGATCATTTGTGAAATGGATGCTGATCTCTCGCATAACCCGGATGACCTGCCACGACTGATTGAAGCCATTACGGCTGATCAATGTGATCTTGCCATTGGATCCAGATATGTTCATGGTGTTCGTGTAGTAGATTGGCCGCTTACTCGACTCATCCTCAGTTATGGCGCCGGATGGTACACGCGAATCGTGACACGCCTTCCGGTCTGTGATGTTACCGCTGGCTTTGTGGCCTACCATCGTCGTGTTCTAGAGTCTGTAAACCTGCAAGCAGTCCGCAGCAACGGATATTCCTTTCAAGTAGAAATGAAATACCGTGCATGGAAGAAAGGCTTCCGCCTTTCCGAAATTCCTATTGTCTTTACCGAACGCACAGAAGGCCAAAGCAAGATGAGCCCGGACATCGTTCGTGAAGCCGCTCTCAAGGTTTGGGAGTTGCGTTTTCGTTCTCTCTTCGGAAAACTCTGACGTAATCCGATTAGATTTATTCGCATGAATAATTTTAGCACCACCTGACAATTTCTTCAACTGATGCCCTACACACATCTCTCTCTGCCCGAATCGGGCAACCCCATCCAATTTTCTGGAGGTACACTGCAAGTTCCCAATGAGCCCATCATTCCGTTTATTGAAGGAGACGGGATCGGGCCTGACATCTGGTCTGCTGCCCGCTACGTGCTTGACCGTGCTGTCTCACATGCGTACGGCGGTCAACGTAAAATCCACTGGTTTGAAATCTATGCCGGAGACAAAGCCCACAACAAGTTCAACGAATGGCTCCCCGAGGATACGCTGCAGGCCATTCGAGACTACCGGATTGCTATCAAAGGCCCGTTAACGACACCGGTTGGTGGGGGAATTCGCAGCCTGAATGTCGCCCTTCGGCAAAAACTTGACCTCTACGCCTGCGTTCGGCCTACACGCTACTTCTCCGGCGTTCCCTCCCCCGTGCGGAACCCTGAGTATGTTGACATGATCATTTTCCGCGAGAACGCTGAAGATATTTATGCAGGTATTGAGTTTGAGCAAGGAACCGACGGCAATCAACGATTCCTAGAACTGTTCAGAGATGCATTCCCTGAACGTTTCTCCAAAATCCGTTTTCCAGAAAGCAGCGGGATCGGAATTAAACCTGTTTCGGAAGAAGGCACTGAACGCATTGTTCGCGCTGCTATCCAGTACGCGATTGCTGAGCGCAAGCCCAGTGTAACTCTGGTGCATAAGGGCAATATCATGAAATACACCGAGGGTGCCTTTCGTGATTGGGGATATAGCGTTGCCGCAGACCAGTTCGGTGCAAAACCTCTAGATGGTGGCCCCTGGCATGTACTTAATCATAACGGACACGAGGTAATTATCAAGGATGTGATCGCAGATGCTTTCCTGCAGCAGATCCTGACCCGCCCCAGGGAGTACGGCGTGATTGCCACCATGAACCTCAACGGAGACTACATCTCCGATGCGCTCGCAGCCCAGGTTGGAGGCATTGGAATTGCTCCCGGAGCCAATATCAACTACGATACGGGCCTAGCCCTGTTTGAAGCAACGCACGGCACTGCCCCGAAGTACGCAGGTTTGGATAAAGTCAACCCGAGTTCTGTACTGCTTTCTGGAGAAATGATGCTGCGGCACCTGGGATGGAAAGAAGCCGCCGACGCTATCATTAATGCGGTCGAAACGACGATTGGCCAGAAGCGGGTAACTTATGATTTCCACCGTCTGATGGAGGGAGCAACCCTGCTAAGCTGCAGCCAATTCGGTCAGGCATTGGTCGAAAACCTGAGCAACTAGTCAGAACACAGCGAAGCTTACTGTGGTCAAGCCATCGTCATTGTGACTCGAAACTGAACTTTACCCAAGTTTGTCACGCGTAGCGATATAGAGAATACAGAACTCTCCTAATCCCACTTTGAGCATTTTTTCGGGGCTATGGATGTCGGAGATTTACCGGATATGTCTGTATCGATTCAAGGTAGTATTGCGGTCTGTTTTTCTCCTTCTCGCGGCCTATGCCGCCGTGATCTGGCCTACCCAGTTGCTTTCTGGCGCGATCTGATAATGATTCGGGATCCGAGGATCTCAGGTGCGACAGGGGACTAACTGAAAATACTGTTCAGGGTAATCACCGCCGACAGGATTACCGTCGCAAATCCGATCACCCAGATCAGCACATTGATCTTTGATGTTTGGGCATCCAGCTTGGCCTCGAATTGAGCAATTATATTTGATGACGCCATTTCACTGATAATTTCCGTGAGTTCGTTTGCTTCGTCCGCAGTGAGTTCCTTCTTGCGAAGCAGCTTCGAAGCTCGTGTGAGTGGACCTTGGTGGTCCTTGTCTTGTGCCATAATGCAGCTTGGACGGATTCAGGGCGTTGCAGGTTCCGCAGTGCGACCGCCAATTGTCCGAATATATAACAAAACCACGCTTCGCGGCTGAAATGAGCGGATCAGCTCTGGATTACAAAACATAATGCCTTTTATGTCTCATCTCCAGAGACCGGACGCACCAAAATTATATATCCAGCGACTATTTCTGTGGCAGCTCCAAGATCACCGAACCCACTACTCATGCCATCCCCACCACCTGACATCCGCCACTGAAGGAACTGCCTGGAAAGCACGCACGGCCCGATAGCCCTTCCGGGTTGCTCCTATCGGTCGCTCAAAACTTCCCCGCCAATTCGTCGTCGACCAGAAACACCCGCTACCGAATTGAGTTGGCCAATTGTTTCAAATCAATCCTAATCAATGTCATCACTCCAGAAACCAGGCGAGATCCCGGCAAAGCCCGGTGAATACATCGAACGCGGACCCCGAGGGGGTAAAGTTCCGGCCGCCCGCGAAGTCACCATTGACCCGGAGGATAAGCCCTTACCGCCGACCCAAGAGCCGGGTCGCAAGTGGGAGCGCATCGGTCCTCCCAAATCTTAAGAACAATAAATACCCTACTACATCGTCAACAGGAATGCCCAATCCAACGGGGACCATGAGGTTCACATAATCCCAACCCCAGGCTTGTATTGCAGGAGTCCGCAATACCCCCACCCTGCTAACCAAGTGCCCCTGGGGCATCACGGCGCGTGTCACGGCGCGGTTTGGAAAGCAAAAAGTCTCGGATACAGCTCGGCGAATGGGTGTGCCTTCTGTTCACTCCCCTGCCATACCGGCTGAGAACGACTCAACAGTAGACCTACGCTCCCCCAGCGTGATCTTTGCAGACCGTTTGCCCTTTTTCCGGGGAGTGTTTCAGTTACATACTAAACGTAATCCCTTAAACGTTTTCGTGCGCACATGCTTTCTTGGCACAGCAATCGCCGAAGGGCGTAAAAGCAGCGTTTGATCTGACTTGACCAATGATTGAGGTTAGAAATCTCAGTAAATCGTACGGCCCCGTTCAGGCCGTGCGCTCAATATCCTTTCAAGTGAACCAGGGAGAGGTAGTCGGTTTTCTGGGCCCAAACGGCGCTGGGAAATCCACAACCATGAAAGTAATGACTGGTTACCTGCCTCCCAATGAGGGAACGGTCCTTGTTGATGGCATGGATATCCGCGAAAACGCCATTGAGGTACGTCAGCAGATTGGCTACCTTCCCGAGAATACTCCGCTCTACTCGGATATGGTCACGTACGATTATTTGGAGTTCGTTGCTGCGATGCGCGGTGTTCAAAAAGATGATCGTGCCGAACGTATCGCAGAAATGACCAACGCATGCGGTCTGCAGGAAGTCCTCTCAAAGCGTGTCGATGCTTTATCCAAAGGCTTTCGACAACGTGTTGGTCTCGCCCAGGCTATGATACATAACCCGCCGATCCTGATTCTGGACGAGCCAACAAGCGGTCTGGATCCCAATCAGATTGTAGAAATTCGCGAACTCATTCGAACCATCGGGAAGAAGCGGACGGTCGTACTTTCGACACACATCTTACCCGAAGTGCAGGCTTCCTGTGACCGTGTTATCATCATTGACAATGGTGTACTGGTGGCCGACGGGACTCCTGAAGAACTCCAGGCAAATCTCTCGGCTGGCGAGCATGTTTCAATCACCCTCATGGATAACGAGGAAGACGTTGCCGGGGTACTCGGCACTTGGGACATGGCCGAAGTTGTGGAGCACGGCACAGATGTCAATGGAGAAGCATACTTCAATCTGAACTCCTCGAGTGATATTCGAGCCGATCTGTTCCGGTTAGCTGTCAGCAATGGATGGACACTCACCGGCCTGCACCGAAGACATGAAAATCTGGAAGACGTTTTCCGCCAACTAACCGGCAGGTAAGCACCTAAGGTATCTACTTCCAAGGACGACGTTTTAACTATCAATTATGAACCAAACCTGGACTCTCACGAAGCGTGAATTAAGGGCCTATTTTGACGGACCGGCAGCTTACGTTGTGTTGTGCGTATTCCTAGCCATCACCGGATGGTTTTTCGGCAACGCCCTGTTTTTGCAGAACGTGGCCTCACTTCGCTCCGTTTTTTCAATTGCCCCCTTCATATTCCTCTTCTTCATGCCGGCCCTGACTATGGCGTCATTTGCCGAAGAGCGTCGTGCAGGAACATTGGAATTGCTACTGACCCTGCCCATACGTGACTGGCAGGTCATTCTGGGTAAACTTCTCTCTGTAGCACTCCTGTTGTTACTAGCTATCGCACTAACCTTCGTATACGCACTCACACTGGCTATACTTGGCGATTTGGATTTAGGTGGAACAGTTGGGGGCTATCTGGGGCTCTTCCTGTTGGGCATCACCTACGGTGCCATCGGCATTTGGGCCAGCAGTTTGACCCGCAATCAGATAGTTGCATTCATCCTTGGTTTTGCGATCATATTCGTTCTGTTTCTGCTCGACAAAATCACAGATTTTGTGCCCGGTCAACTGGGTGTAATCATGCAATATCTGGGAGCAGATTATCACTTCCAGAATCTTATGCGTGGTGTCATTGATACGCGGGATATTCTGTACTACCTGTCTCTAACAGGATTTGCTTTCCTACTGACAACATACACCTTGGCCAAGCGGCCTGAATAGTATTGATTGCGACTGCCGAGTCATGAAACGAGATTTTTCCTCACAGACTACACTATTACTTGCTGCTGCGATCCTGGTAGTGGTAAACCTGATCGGCCTGAATATCTTCGGACGCCTGGATCTAACGGACGACCGCGTGTACTCACTCTCGCGTGCGTCCAGAGATATCGTTGAAAATCTGGAAGATCCGGTCACGATCACTGCCTTCTTCAGTGCAGACCTGCCCGCTCAGTTCGCATCGAATCGGCGATTTCTAAGAGATAAGCTGGATGATTACCGCGCTTACGGCGGACAGAATGTACAATACGAATTCATTGATCCAGGAGAGGATGACGATATCCGTGGGGAAGCAGCCCGCCTAGGTATTCCACCTGTACAGATTCAGGTCATCGAAAGTGATAACGTACAACTCAAAAACGCCTATATGGGAGTGGCCATTGAGTATGAAAACAACCGTGAATCAATTCCGGTGGTTCAGGATCTTTCGAAACTTGAGTACGATCTAACGAGCGCCATTCGGCGACTGACACGTACGGAAAAACCGATAGCTGGATTCTGGACGGGCCACGGAGAGCCTGATCTGATGCAGAATATGCCACGACTGCAACAGAACCTTGCAACTAATTACGATGTGCAACCAGTAACAGAAGCCGATCTGCAAGGGGAAAGCAGGCCCGACGTACTGGTTATAATTGCACCAACCGATACGATCCCCGAATCTCACCTTCGGGCATTGGACAATTACATCATGGAAGGTGGGCGTGTTGGATTTCTGCTCAATCGCGTGGCCGCCAACTTACAGGCCGGACAGGCTGTCGAACTGAATACCGGTATTGAGCCACTCCTAGCCAATTACGGCATTGTGCTTACACCCAACCTCATTATGGATGAGCAAAGTTCCGTCGTCACTGTGCAGCAGCGCCAAGGCTTCTTTAATATTGCGCAGCAAATACAGTACCCACTCTTCCCGGTTGCATCTCGTTTCAATACGGAAAACCAGATGGTCAATCGTCTGCAGGATCTCATGTTTTACTTTGTGAGCTCTGTAGATACAAGCGCAGTACTGCCAAGTGGCGTGACACGCGAACCACTCATATACTCGTCCCCCCAAAGCGGCCTGCAACAAGGGTTCTTTATGTTGCAGCCAACACAGACCACCGCAACATTGGCCGGCGGCCCTTACCTTCTGGGCGCTGCCTTTACCGGCAATTTTCCCAGTGCTTACGAGCCAGGTCGGACAGGTCTGCCAACGCGCCTAGTCGTTGTCGGAGATGGCGACTTCGTGAACGAGTCACTCATACCCCCACAGGGAGGTAATGCTGAATTTGGACTGAACCTGGTGGACTGGCTCGCCCAAGATGATGCACTCCTGAGCATTCGTTCAAAATCTATCGAACCACGCACACTTCGGGATATATCTGAAGACACACGGCCTTTCATCAAATATGCCAACATGCTCGGGCCGTTGCTGATTGTTGTCATTTTTGGAGTTGCGCGCTGGCGCAAGCGGCGTGCAAGACAAATCGTAGTATTGAAGTAACCTGACTCATGCGGCAAAAGCAAACTCTTGTGCTCGGTGGCACACTGGTTGTGCTCCTGGGTATTGCCTGGATATCCGGTGTATTCGATCGGAACCCGAGCAATGTTCATGTACCCGAACTTGATCTCCCAACCAGTGAAATCACACAGATATCCGTCACACTACCGGATACAATACTCACTCTGGAAAGACGAAGCCTGCGATGGTTCATGCGTGAACCCGTGGATATGCCAGCCGACTCTGCAACCGTCACACGCTTACTGAATGAACTGGGAGATATGTCGCTCAACAACCGGGCGACTAGCAACCCTGATCGCTACGGCATTTACGGCATCGATTCGACCGCTTCCACCGTGAGCCTGACATGGCCCGGCGGTGCTGAGGACATTGTGATTTCGAGGCAGGGGCGGGATTACCTGTCGATTTACGTCAGGATTGGAGATGATCCCAATGTATATTCGACAAAAGGAAGAGTAACCGTGAACCAGGATATGGACCGTTGGCGAGACCGGCAGATTCTTGATCTTGGGATTGGCACCGTGATGTCCGCGCGAGTGACTCGCCCGGACCACTCTTACGAAGTATCCCTTAATAATGGAGTTTGGATGGTGGATGGCCAGCCGGGAGACAGCCTGCAGGTAACCAACTGGGTTCGACGGTTCGCCCCGCTGAGTGCGGATGGATTCTTTGATGATATTCCGGTACAGGTCCTGGCAGATCCAAGCTATCGTATTGACTTTTCAACCAACACGAACACGACCTCATCTGTCCAGGCAATGCCCGCCGAGTCTGCGATAGCTATCACATCCGGCGGCAGTCAATTTACCTACAGGGTATTCGAGAATCGATTGGACCAGCTTTTCCCTGACCCATCGTCATTGACTGGAGAGTAACTGATAATATTCTAAATGACAGAAACCACACAATCTCAACAATTCGAGTACAAGGCCGAGATGCAGCAGCTGCTGCATCTCATAGTTAATTCGCTTTACACCAACCAGGAGATTTTCTTGCGAGAACTAATCTCCAATGCATCGGATGCACTCAACAAGGCCCGCCTTCGTCAGCTGACTGACCATTCCGAAGGTGACAAAAAAAATCTCCAGATTACGATCACTGTGGACGAGGATGCCCACACCTTGTCCGTAGAGGATACTGGGATTGGCATGACGCGCGATGATCTGATCAACCGACTGGGAACTGTTGCCAGTAGTGGTACGCTGGCCTTTATTGAGGAGCAGAAAGCAACCGGCAAAAAGGTGGATGCTGGGATGATCGGAAAGTTTGGCGTGGGCTTCTATTCTGCCTTCATGGTAGCCGATAAAATAGAGATTGAAACGCTGCATGCCGACGAGGAAGCCGAATCGTTGAATTGGAGTAGCGACGGTGCAGGCACATATACAATAAGTCCGGGCGCACGTAGTGAGCATGGGACTAGTATTAAACTGCACTTAAAAGAAGACGCGAAAGATTTTGCGACGGAGCTCCGCGCACGGTCGATCATTCGGAAATACTCAAATTTCGTGGACTTCCCAATCATCCTAGGCTCCGACCAGGCTAACACAATCAAAGCTCTTTGGAGGAAACGCAAGGATGACGTGACGGATGAAGAGCGCAATGAGTTTTACAAGTTCTTAACAGGCGATTACTCGGAGCCTATCGGGCATTTACACCTGCAGATTGAGGGACTGATTTCGTTTGGTGCACTCCTGTTCATCCCCTCACAACCCCCTGTATCTTTCTTCCAGGAAGAGAATCGTCGCGGCCTCCACCTTTACTGCTCAGGTGTATTCGTGCGGGATGATGCACAGGAGTTGTTGCCGGATTACCTGCAGTTCGTAAAGGGTATTGTGGATACGGATGACCTTCCACTGAATGTATCCAGAGAGGTTACCCAGAACAGCCGTGCCGCCCAGCGAATCCGCTCTACGCTTACCAACAAGCTTTTCGGCCTTCTCAAGGACTGGGCCTCAGAGAATGAGGAGCTATATGATAGGTTTTTCAGCAATTTTGGGGTAATACTCAAAGCTGGATTCTGGAGTGATTATTCTCGACGCGATGAGCTCTTGGAGCTCATGCGCTACTACTCAACACACTCAGACGGCAAGAGCTTAACTACGCTTAAGGACTACGTCGAGCGTATGCCGGAGGATCAGGAAACCATCTACTACCTGTTGTCTGATTCCCTCGAGTCCGCTCGCACCAGCCCTCATCTCGAGGTCTTCGCTCGCAAAGGTATCGAGGTATTACTTCTTCCGGATCCCGTTGATACTCTAACACTGCCAAATATGGCGGATTTTGAAGGAAAGTCTTTCAAGAGTATAACTGGGACAGATCTCGATCTTGGTGATGATTCTGAAGAGGTATCACTGCCCGATGATGACACCGATACCCTCCTCAAGCTCTTCCGCGTTCAGTTGGGCGAACGGGTACAGGATGTGGCTGCATCCAAACGCCTGGTGGATTCTGCTGCAACACTGGTAACAACCGAAGATGGGATGGATCCACAGATGGAGCGCATGATGAAATCTATGAATCCCGACTATGAGGGAACAAAAAAAGTCCTGGAAGTCAATGTGGAGCACCCCCTCATGAAAAATATTCTGGCACTGAAATCCGGCGAGAACCAAAACGACTTGGTTGAGGAAGCTATTGAACAAGTGTATGAAGGGGCACTCTTAATGGATGGCAACCTCTCAGAACCCTCTGCATTCATAGCGCGCATGACCCGTATCCTCGTGGACGCAACCAACACTAACTGATTAGGGGATCTATACATGAGTATGCATCTTATATAGCTACTCATAGACCCTTTTCAAAGGTCATCAAGATGACCAATGCTGCGTCTCTCGCCGTGCAGGTGCCGTAATCCCGGATACAGGCCACCTATACATGTGCCGCTGATCACATGACCTATTTCACGCCGATTGGGTACTCATGTGTACAACCCATTGATTTTTTGCCGTTTTGACGCATACATCAACCCCTCTCCTGGGAGGCATAGAAGCGGGAGGCACGAAGTTTGTCTGTGCTGTCGGATACCCGCCGGACAATATTTACGCCTTGGAACAATTCCCTACAACGACTCCCCGGGAAACACTCGGTCGCACCTTGGATTTCTTTCGTTCGCAACCCCATTTACCAGACGCTATTGGAATCGCTACATTCGGTCCTGCAGATGTTCGGCCAACCTCCAATACTTATGGCTTCATCACAAGCACTCCGAAACCTGGATGGCGAAACACGGACTTAGTCGGCTTTGTAGAGCGTAGTCTGTATTTACCGGCTGCATTCGACACCGATGTAAACGGGGCTGCGGTGGGTGAACATGCGTGGGGAGCTGGTCAAGATGTTGATAACCTCCTCTATCTTTCAGTAGGTACCGGTTTTGGGGGTGGGGCAATCGTTGAAGGCGTACCCGTTCATGGACTCGTGCACCCGGAAATGGGACATCTCAATTTGCCACGTGCTAATGGAGATGACTTCAAAGGGCATTGTCCCTATCATGGACCATGTCTGGAAGGTATGGCTTCTGGGCCCGCAATCAAAGCGCGTTGGGGAATCCCTGCGGAATCTTTACCACCAGATCATACAGCATGGGAATTTGAGGCGCATTATCTCTCGCTTGCGGTCACAAATTTAATTCTGACGTTATCCCCCGAGCGTGTCATCATGGGAGGTGGGGTGATGCAGCAGGAGCACTTGTTCCCGGCTATCCGTTCCCGTGTACAGTCATATTTGAATGATTACGTCCAAGCAGATGCCATCATCCGTGGGATTGATAACTACATTGTGCCACCTGGATTGGGAGATAGAGCTGGTGTGCTTGGCGCCATGGGCCTTGCCTTATCATTATGATTGACCTGATTCTCTGAAACGAAGGAGACTCCCACGGTCTTTTCAGATGTGATATCCCACTGGAATATGGGCAAAATCACCGGTTCAGTCACGAAATCAGAAAAATGGGTGGTCTCCCTCCGTTCTCTGGACAACCCGTTGCCTTTGAACTCACCGCATGTGCCACGCTATGATAGTAGCCGGGTGCCTGACTTCATCAAAATCACTGCCGGGCTTCCGCGATACTTGCGCACAAAACGGATGCCCGTTCCGTAAGCACGGAAAGCTGCCCACTTCGAATTGCTGCTACGTCGACGAGCGCACTGCCTATCCCTACTGCCGCAGCTCCGCTGCGAATCCACTGCCCGGCATTCTCGGGCGTAACACCTCCGGTCGGCACCAATTTTAAGTGTGGTAACGGGGCCAGGAGTGCTTTCACATAACTAAAACCCAGCTGTCCCGCGGGGAAAATTTTTACCATATCTGCTCCAAGATCATCAGCCACCTGTGCTTCCGTGGGCGTCAATGCGCCCGGCAGAACCGGCAGATCAAGGGCATGTGCAGCATTGATAACTCTTTTCTTTGTAACCGGGCTAACCACAAAGCATGCACCTGCTGAAGCAACATCTTTCACCTGCTGTTCAGTAATCACCGATCCTGCCCCAATCAATACATCCATTCCGTAGCACCGCCTCAGGGCTTCAATTGTGGGGAGCGCATTCGGAGTCGTACATGTGACTTCGAGTACTGCAATCCCACCGCGTACCAAGGCCTCCGCCGCAGGCTCGAGCGGTAACGTTTTCTTAATACGCACGATAGCGACCGCACCGGCCTCAACTATCCTGTTGGTAAGGATCTTTCTATTCATCAAAATATCAAGTTCGTAATGTGAAGCTTTTCGTCCTGATTTACGTATACAAGGTTGTCGCAGGATGAGGGGATGCTCCCCGCTGGACTACCACGCCCTTTCCCGACAGTGTTGATCTAGCGGCATCCCAGGAAGGATGACTCTCGGTGCGTGAGAAGTTGTCACGCGTCACTTGCCTGATATCATCCCCCGGAAGCCAAGCTGTCCGGCAGGTACTAGGGTTTACTCCCCGTGCTGTCCCCCTGCCATTTGGCTCGGAGTGTAGGCCTTCACATAAAGACATACCAACCATAAAGAATACCATGCTAAGATCTGTAAAGAATACGAAAACTCAACCCAATACCAATGCTGGCATTTCAGTTAATTACGAGCTACTGGCTGAGCTCGAACGTCGAGCCGGCGCACTCGAGCCCAACTCACAGCAATTGGACGACCTTTTCACCCAAGTTGAGGAATATTCCCGCCAGCATATTGCAAATGTTTGTGAAACCCCCGCCTTCGTTAAATCGAAAGACCAAAGCATCGGATTGCTGTCATCGCCCATTACAGAGACGGGGATTTCATTGGAAGCGGTACTAAAGCTGCTGTATGATCACGTCGATCATGAAGGAATAAATTCAGGATCCCCCCGGTACCTCGGTTACATCCCGTCTGGTGGACTGGTGCATTCTGCATTCGGAGATTTTCTCGCAGCTATTGGAGGCCGATATGCTGGTGTGTTTCATTCTGCCCCAGGGGCAGTTCGCATGGAGAACATGCTTGTTCGATGGATGGCGGAGGTTGTTGGATACCCAAAAGGAGCCGGCGGATACCTTGCATCCGGTGGGAGCATAGCCAATTTGTCCGGCATCATCACGGCGCGTGAAGCCCACGGGCTCCGCGGCACTGACTATGATCGGGCAGTCGTTTACTTGACCGAGCACACTCACCACTGCGTGGATAAAGCACTTCGAATAGCTGGTATGGGAAGTTGCGTACGGCGTAAAGTTGCCGAAGACGATCACTGCCGAATGTCAGCCGACGCACTGGAGAAAACCATCACCGCCGACAAAGCAGCTGGATTGAATCCATGGTTAATTGTAGCCTCTGCCGGCACAACCAATACGGGGACAGTCGATCCATTGGAAGATATTGCCTCAGCTGCTCGTGCAAACAACCTCTGGTTACATGTTGATGGCGCCTACGGTGCGTTCTTTGCACTCTGCCCGGAAGGTCGAACAGTTTTATCCGGCATCAACAAATCAGACTCGCTCGTTCTGGACCCACACAAGACCCTCTTTTTACCGTTTGGGACGGGCGCTCTCCTGGTGCGCGACCAGGATTTTCTTGGACCAGCTCACGGGGGCCGTGGCACCTACATGCTCGATATGGACTCAGACGCACACGAACTTTCACCAGCTTATCTGTCACCTGAGTTGTCAAAGCATTTTCGTGGGCTGCGCATGTGGCTGCCACTGAAACTTCTTGGGGTAGCTCCGTTCCGTGCAGCGCTGTCAGAGAAAATCCACCTAGCTCGATACGCTTACGAACGCATCCAAAGCTTCAACGGATTTCAGGTAGGACCACGACCCGACCTATCCATCATTACTTATCGATACGTCCCCAAAAGAGGTGATGCCAACGAATTCAACCAGACACTGGTGCGCAACCTGCACGCAGATGGCCGAGTTTTTATGACTTCAACACGCATTCATGGCACGACGGTCTTGCGGTTGGCCGTTGGTTCATTCCGGACGCATCTCAACGATATAGATGTGTCGCTGCAGATTTTGAGAGATCACGTAGAAGAGCTGGAAAACAAATAATCTCGGTCAGCATATTTGGAGTTCTCCAAAAAGCTGGCCCAAGACAAGTTAAGCAGAATCCACAGTCTGAACTGGGCAACAACGTACTCACTCGTCCATCGCACGAGTGCGTGTATCAGGCATCAGGTAACTGTATCTATCTGGTGGACCCAGAAGATCTCTTGTCCGAAGTAACAGCAGATTTGGGAGAAAGCCACTTTATCGTTTGTAGCACTATATCCCGGAAGATATCATAGGCATGGCAGATTACTCAGCCAGGCCTTATTGTACTGAACCGTATTTTTAATTATCAAATCAGGTTAGCACCCATGGGTGATGAGATTCCCCCAAGCGACTTGACGACGCCTTGATGAGATTCAGCCCTGCGTAGCAGAGACCGGAGGCATATCACCTACGGGAGCTTCGACCCAAGGCCGGGGCTGTAGCATGCCTTCCAGACGTGAGATACGACTATCAAGCTTGGCCGTGGAGTCTATAAGCTTCTTTTGACCTTCATGGAGCTCGCTCATGTCGTTACGGACTTCGCTACGAAGCTCGCTGATGCCATCACGGAGCTCGCTCATGTCGTTACGGACTTCGCTACGGAACTCGCTCATGTCGTTACGGACTTCGCTACGAAGCTCGCTCATGTCGTTACGGACTTCGCTACGAAGCTCGCTCATGCCATCACGGAGCTCGCTCATGTCGTTACGGACTTCGCTACGGAACTCGCTCATGTCATTACGGACTTCGCTGCGAAGCTCGCTGATGCCATCACGGAGAGAACGGCTGAGCTGGTCGGTACGCTTGATTTGTGAAGCGTTCATACGCCAAAGCGCGATGATCAGGGTTAGGATAAACCCTGTCGTAGAGATGAGAATGTCTGGATTCATAGCTTCGGTACCGACACTGTTTGGTTTCTACTTCCATACAAGCGTTTAGGATTCACAGTGTTAGGGATTTGTGCCACAATCCCGACGTTGCATGCTTAAGACGTGTTTTACGTCAAAATAATCCGTTCTTGATTTCGACAATTGTCGTAGACACCTTCTCTAATAGTAACCTGCAAAAAAGATAACTAGGCGATGTAACAAAAAACGTACGTATCGCCCGTTAATGGAACTTGCCTTGGACTATGCTGAGGGGACAACTTCCGTCTTGTGTGCACCTAGAACTGATGAGTCTGGAAACCAGATCAGCGGCATTCCATCCCAGTGCACCATTAATTCGGGTGCGGGCTTCTGCAGCCTTTAATTGTTCCGCTGCATCGGATACACAGACCAGAAGGACTGGATGGACAGGCGGCGTTAACCAGACACTTCTTATTCTCCTTCCTCCTCTGAATACGAATACACACCCCCCTTCGCAACTCATACATCAAATCCCCCTCACCAACACAACACGACCTTCGTCACGCACATAAATTTGAAACAGACAAGTTAGCTTTTGCATATGGGATTCTCGTACGGATACAATACTCTCCGCCTGATCCGTTATCTGGGAGAATTTCGACGAGACTGACCGAAATGGGGAAATTGCCGACGCCGCTCGTGTAGGCAGCAGAAATGCTCCGAGAATGATCCTGCCAATCTAACGGACGGGACCTGCAACCCGCCATAAAGGTGATCAAATAAATCCGACCAACAAACAGCAGATGGAGGTAACGGAAGCCACGAACGGCGTTCAGCGATATTCCCCGCTGCCGGATCGTCCAATTAAGACATAGCCGCGGAAGATGTGCTTATTCCGTGCTTTCGGCTTCCTGGAGTTCAAGGAATAATTCGTTTGCGGTCTGCCTGATCCAATCGGTCACACTTGTACTGGATAACAAGCCTTGACCATTCGACTGATAGGATAACCCTTCAAGCACCTTTTCATAGGGACCGAATCCATATAATCTGAACGGAAGCACAATGGTGCGCCCGTTGTTCTGTGAGTGTGTCTCGACAAAGTGGAGAATCTCTTTCTCCGACTTCGTGCGCTTATCCTCCCAGTCCTCCCGGAGACTGTGAACGGCAACCGCCCTGAAAAGACCGGTAGACCGAACAGAATCGGCTAAGAGGTCAAGTTTTTGTATCCATTCAGCATTAACCTGATCATCCCCGGAACCGTGTGCGATGATAAGTACAGATTCGGTGCCTGAACTATCACTTAGTGCAAGTGCATGTGCATGTGCAGCGAGTATTCCTCCCATTGCAGGGGCATCCAGTAAAGCAGTCTCACTGATTCTGACGTTCATCGAAAGGTCAAGAGGCGTAGGAGCGGAACCACGATTCTCGTGACCGCCATTAGGAGATAAAGAAAGCTGGTGGATCTGCTCTCAATCCGAGGATGTATTCGGTCTGATGCAGAAAAGAGTGTGCCGACATAAAAAGCCGGACAACAGCAATACAGCTGACGTGCTGTTCTTCCAACTCCGTAACTGCAGCTTTCATCGTGACGGGATTAGCCATCCCGAAAGCTATAGCTACAGGGAATTCGTCCATCATGGGCATAACTGCCGCCTTAACTGCAGCATTCCACTGATCACTGCCGCCATGTGCCATGACCATAAGCCCGCAAGGATTGGAGCTTTGTGCATTGGTTGTAACAGTCACCAGCAAGATCGTTGCGAAATACAGTGCTATCCTCATTTGTCTTTGTCGTTAGTATCAAGTCCAATACACACCCAGCAACCCGGGAATTCCTTCAAAAACGCCTAGGGCGCCCCCGGAATAACTTGCATGATAAAATCAGTGTTTGTTTAGATTTAGTCTAAATAAATATTGATCTCAAGGTTCCATACAACTCAGTGCCGATTAAAGCAACGTAAACTGGACCTCAACCCGTGCACGCAGACCGCGGAAGAATAACTCGGCTTCGGCCAACAAATGATGTCTGTACACTGACACTGGAATATTTCCTAGCCCCAAACATTTGCATTTACCAACAGGAGTTGAGACATGCAACCCAAGTAGTTCGGTTGCAGCAGGCTTGATACCGAATATTCGGAGCAACTATATTCTGCAGCAATACGTTGTAATTTGATAGCTCAGTTACCAAATTGATTTTCCCCGTGCCTACCCTTCGGTCATTTTGGCTCGTAATACTGCTCCTGTCGGCGGCTTGTAATCGGTCGCCGTCTGATCAATTCGCGCTGCCAGCAACGGTCGACTACAACTGGCATATCAAACCTGTACTTTCAGATCGCTGCTACAAATGCCACGGACCGGATGATCGGGCTCGCAAGGCAGAATTGCGGCTCGATACACAAGCAAATGCCTACGGAGTAAGTCGTGAAGATTCAACGCAGCGAATTATCATGCCCGGCAATGCCGCCGCAAGCCTCCTAGTTGAACATATCTCCAGTGAAGACCCCAAACGGCGTATGCCACCGCTGGAAAGTAATCTATCACTTACCACACGGGAAATTGCACTCATAAAGCGCTGGATTGACCAAGGAGCAGACTGGAAACCACACTGGGCATTTACAACCCCCACGCGACCTACCCTGCCGGAGGTGCGTAATGAACGCTGGGTTCACAGCCCCATTGATCACTTCGTATTACGCAGAATCGAGTCTGCCGGGCTTACTCCATCAGATGAAGCAGACCGCGCTAAGCTACTTCGTCGTGTGACGTTCGATCTGACAGGACTGCCGCCAACTCCGACCGAGCTCAATGCCTTCCTGAATGATACGCAGGCAGGTGCTTACGAACGCGTAGTGGACGAGCTACTTGCACGTCCGACCTACGGAGAACGTATGACCTCCATGTGGCTGGACTTAGCGCGTTACGCCGATACACATGGCTACCAGGATGATCGCCCACGAACAATGTGGCCATGGCGTGACTGGGTCGTACGGGCCTTTAATGAGAACCTTCCCTATGATGACTTCGTGGTTTGGCAGATTGCTGGCGATTTACTCCCCGAAGCCACCTTTGAGCAACGCTTGGCTACCGGGTTTAACCGAAACCATGCCATAACTCAGGAAGGAGGCGTAGTTGCGGAAGAATACTTGACAGAGTATGTCGCCGATCGAACTAATACAACGGCAACTGCCTTCCTGGGACTAACCATGGAGTGTGCACGATGCCATGACCATAAATATGATCCGATCCTGCAGGAAGAGTACTACAGCATGTTCGCGTTCTTTAACGGCGTGAACGAACAAGCCCAGATCAATTACTTTGACCTCTCACCAAGGCCAGCCATCCGGCTTGAAGACCCTGAATTGGAAGCTTCCATTGCACAAACCGAGGCGGGAATCGATTCTCTTGAACAAGTAGTTGCAGGCTGGCCTCAAACGCCACCACCACCTGAGTGGACACCGGATCTTGCGACAACCATCGAATCCGGCCTTTTAACGTCCCTGCCTCTGGACAGCTTAGACGGTCTGGTTTCTCCCGCACGGGCGGGCCCGGATGGTTTAGCGAACACCGGACTGGAAAAAGTACTTGACCCTCCTCTGGTCACCAGAGGAAAGCACGGCAACGGACTAACCTTTGACGGGCAAAATTTTCTAAACCTCGGCCCGGATGCTGACTTCGAGTGGTACGACCGGTTCTCACTGAGCGCTTGGGTGCTCGCCCAGGACCAGCCAAAAGATATTGCACTGTTCTCCAAACGAAACGGTGAGCAAAAACGCGGCGGCTATGATCTCGCACGCACTAAAGAGGGTTCGCTCCGCCTCCGCCTAATACACGACGGAGACCATCAGATCTCTGTACAGACAACACGGTCGATTCCGGCAAATACGTGGACCCACGTCTCTGCTACCTACAACGGCAGTGGACGCGCACAAGGAATTGCTCTATATCTGAATGGTGTTTCAAGCCGCGTTCGGGTCAACGAAGACACGCTTGAGCGTGAAAGTATACTGAACGGAAACGGACTCCTGGCGGGCCATTGGACTCACCGCAATCGCACGATTGGTGATATGGAAGGAGTCACAGATGGTATTCTGGACGGTCTCCATGTGCACGCTCGAGCACTCACGGACATGGAAGTCGCCCACCTGGCAGGGCAGACACCAGGCCCCCAGATAACAGCCCACTATCAAGCCTACCATGACCCCGGGCTAAACGCGGCTAATGCTACACTGGACAGCTTACGGCGTGCACTCAGGCGTGTGCCTAATGTCATGGTCATGGAAGAAATGCCTACGCCGCGCACTACGCATGTTCTGGATCGCGGCGCCTATGATGCACCTATGGATTCCGTGGGACCGGGGACCCCGACAGCAATCCTGTCCTTTCCAGCCGATCTTCCACGTAACCGGCTTGGACTTGCACAGTGGATTGTGCACGAAGACAACCCACTCACCGCTCGCGTAGCTGTGAACCGCTTCTGGCAACTGCTCTTTGGAGAAGGATTGGTACATACACCGGAAGATTTTGGTAACCAGGGCGCACTACCCTCCCATCCAGCACTGCTTGATTATCTGGCAACAAGATTCGTTGACCTGGATTATGATACTAAGGCGCTGATCAAAGAGATTGTCCTGTCTGCTACGTATCGTCAAAGCAGCCGGGTAACACGAACCCTTCGGGAACAGGATCCAAATAATGTGCTGTTAGCTCGTGCTCCGCGCAAGCGATTGTCCGCCGAAATGATGCGCGACAACGCGTTACTGGTCAGCGATCTGCTGAATCCGACGATTGGCGGCGAGCCGGTGCGACCCTATCAACCCGCAGGTCTTTGGAAAGCACTTGCGAATCAGATTGGGGAGAATCGCTATCGCCCCGGGCCGGATGTTCACAGGCGCAGCCTCTATACTTATTGGAAACGAACTATTCCCCCACCGGCAATGCTGACCTTCGACGCACCAGAGCGCTCGGTGTGCACAGTGGAGCGGCAAACTACGGCGACACCACTGCAATCCTTAGTACTTCTGAACGATCCCCAGTACGTGGAAGCAGCTCGTGCACTTGCCTCTCGCGTCCGTGCCAGCGAAGGAACAAGTCAACGGGAACAGATTGCGGAGGCCTTTCGCTGGCTTACCTCCAGATCACCCGAAGCGGGAGAACTCGACGCACTGACTGACCTTCTGGACGAACAAACAAGTAAATTTGAGCAGAACCCAGCCGGTGCCCGCGCTCTGGTGTCGGTTGGAATAAGCCCACTCAGGCGTACCAGCGACATTGTGCAACTGGCCGCCATGACTGTTGTAACTAGTACAATCCTGAACCTGGATGAAGCTCAATACCGATGAGTGACCCTTTCTATGATGCCGGGTGTTGCATGAACCGCCGGCATTTCTTTTCAAAGCTAAGTCTTGGAATAGGCGGAGCAGCCCTCGCATCCCTGATGGGATGTGCACAAACATCCGATCAATTGGCTGTGGGCTCAGCCTTCCGAGGAATTCTGAACTCGCCTCATATTGCCCCCAAGGCGCGTCGGGTGATTTATCTCTTCCAGAGCGGTGGACCTTCCCAACTTGAACTCTTTGACTATAAGCCCACGCTGCATCATAGAAGAGGTCAGGATCTGCCGGAATCCATCCGGATGGGACAGCGCCTGACCGGCATGACCGCCTATCAGAACTCGCTGCCCCTAGCACCTACCATTTATCCGTTTGCACAGCACGGCAACAGCGGTGCATGGATCAGTGATCTGTTGCCGTACACCGCCAAGATTGCCGATGAACTCTGCATTGTACGGTCTATGTACACCGAGGCAATCAATCATGACCCGGCCATTACCTTCTTTCAAACCGGCTCACAGCAACCCGGTCGCCCCAGTATGGGAGCCTGGCTGAGTTATGGTCTGGGCAGCTCGAACGAGGACCTGCCTACTTTCTGTGTACTCTTGTCCCGTGGGCTCCAGCGCCCACAACCTATCTATTCACGTCTATGGGGTAACGGATTTCTGGCAGCTCTGCATCAGGGAGTACAGTTTCGTGCAGGAGGGGATCCAGTTTTATACCTGAATAACCCGCCCGGACTGAATGCCAGTGACCGGCGCAGTATGCTCAAACACTTGGCCCGTCTGAACGAAATGCATTACGACGTGAGTGGAGATCCAGAAGTCCGGTCACGCATTGCCCAATACGAAATGGCCTACCGGATGCAAACTTCTGTGCCCGATGTAACCGACCTGTCGGACGAGCCCGAAGCGACGTTCGAGCTCTACGGAGAAGCTGCGCGCACACCAGGGACTTATGCAGCCAACTGTCTCTTGGCGCGCCGCCTTGCTGAGCGGGATGTGCGTTTTATTCAACTCTACCATATGGGTTGGGATCAGCACGGCAACCTGCCGCACGACATTGCACTGCAATGCAAGGATACCGACCAACCGTCCGCAGCACTGGTCACCGACCTGAAACAAAGAGGGCTACTGAACGACACGCTGGTCATCTGGGGTGGCGAATTCGGCCGTACAAATTATTCGCAGGGCACACTCACAGAAACGAACTACGGACGAGACCACCATCCGCGATGCTTCACCATCTGGATGGCCGGAGGCGGTGTCAAACCTGGCCTTACTTACGGAGCCACCGATGAACTGGGATACAACATCACACAGAATCCCGTCCATGTACACGACTTCCAGGCAACAGTCCTTCACTTGCTGGGCATTGAACATGAACGGCTCACGTATCGTCATCAGGGGCGCCGGTATAGACTAACAGATGTGCATGGCCATGTGGTTAAGGATCTCTTGGCCTGAAATCATCGGCGCTGTAGTTTGCATAACGCTGCTCATTACAGCCGGATGCGGGGGCGAACTACGTCCACAGGATGCGGCCTTGCAGGAAGTCGTCGACTACAACTTCCATATCCGACCGATCCTTTCGGACCGCTGTTATGCCTGCCATGGTCCTGACGCCAACGCGCGGCAGGCCGACCTGCGCTTGGATGAGGAGGCCGGGGCAAAGCGAGAACGCCTTGCTTCCGGTGGACATGCTATTGTACCGGGGAGTCTCAGAAAGAGTCGTCTGTATTCGCGTATTCGCTCCGATGACCCGGAGGTACGCATGCCCCCACTGGAATCAAACCTCTCGCTGTCTGACCACGAAATTGCACTCATCGGCCGATGGATTGAGCAGGGAGCTGAATGGAAACCACATTGGAGCTTCCTGCCGGCCGCAGATTTACCCCTGCCGGTTGTTCAGCAATCGGATTGGCCGAACAACGGAATTGACTACTTTACGCTGTCGCGTCTCGAGTCGAAAGGACTGACTCCCGCTCCAGAGGCAGACCCGGGCACGCTCCTTCGACGGGTCACACTCGACTTAACCGGTCTCCCCCCAACACTGGACGAACTGGACCTTTTTCTTGCGGATACATCTGCCCATGCCTACGAAACGGTTGTAGATCGGCTGCTTAACTCAGCAGCTTATGGAGAGCATATGGCCTCTATGTGGCTTGACATCGCCAGATACGCGGACACGCATGGGTATCAAAATGATCGAGACCGGTACGTGTGGCCGTGGAGAGACTGGGTCGTGGAAGCCTATAATCAGAATCTTCCCTTTGATGAGTTCGGGACCTGGCAGCTTGCGGGGGACCTACTGCCGAATGCAACGCTGAATCAACGACTGGCTACCACCTTCAACCGTAACCACCGACAAACCAACGAAGGGGGCAGTATCGAAGAAGAGTTCCGTACAGAGTACGTGGCTGATCGCGTTAATACGGTGGGGGCGGCTTTCATGGGCCTAACCCTCGAGTGCGCACGCTGCCACGATCACAAATACGATCCGATCACGCAAGCCAACTACTATGGGCTCTTTAGCTTTTTTAACAATGTGGATGAGTCCGGACAGACTTCGCATTTTACAAATGCGGTGCCCGTACCCGCGCTGGATCTGCCTACGCCTGACAAGCGGGAGGAGCTGGATCGCCTTGCACGAGAGATCGAAGCAGCTGAGCGTGCGGTTAGTGATCTAGCCGAAGTGTCAAGGAACAGTTTTGCCTCTTGGGATCAACCACTACCACCAGATACCGATCCGAAGCCCATTCTCGCCTGCGAGTTTGAGCGTCTGAGCGGACAAACGTTACAGTGCAATGATGGCATACAGGGGACTGTCGTCTTCACTCCAGATGTGGTGCCTGGCCACCGGGGCCAGGCAATGGCTTTTGATGGTGAGAGTGGTTTCTCTTTTGCAGGTATGGGCGAGTTCCGGCGAACACAACCCTTTGCAGTCAGCCTCTGGATCAATCCGGGAGAAGATACAGGCGCTATCGTACATCGCACACAAGCTGCACTTGATGCTGGAAGCCGCGGCTGGGAGCTTGCACTCCTGGACGGTCACCTTGTCGCCCAACTGGCCCATATGTGGCCCGAAAATGCCTTGCGCATCAAAACAATCGACACCCTCCCGCTTGGAGATTGGACTCACGTAGCTATGACCTACGATGGATCCAGCCGCGCCTCCGGTGTACGCCTGTACGTCAATGGCCTCCTTACCAAGGTAGAAACAGTTCGTGATGGTCTTACCCGACACATCACGTACGAAAATATGAATGTACCCCTGCAAATCGCATACCGATTCCGCGATAGCGGTCTGCGCAACGGAGCTGTTGATGAGCTGCGCCTGTACGATCGGATGCTCTATGGATTTGAGGTTGCACACCTGGCGGAGAAAAAGGATGTGGTCCCGGATAGAGACGACCTTTTTCAATGGTATCTAGCACATGAGGTGATGCCTTGGCAGCGCGCACAGGCTGTCCTCCAAACTCTGCGCGAGAAAGAGAACACACTCCTCGAAGATATCCCGGCAATCATGGTCACCGAGGAGATGTCCTCCCCGCGACCAGCATACATATTGAACCGCGGTCAGTACGATGCAAAGGGGGATCCCGTTGAAGCACACACACCGGAAGCCATCCTGCGTTTACCCGATGATCTACCACGAAACCGCCTCGGTTTGGCTAGGTGGCTGTTTCATCCAGAGCACCCACTTACTGCCCGGGTTGCAGTGAACCGGTACTGGCAAAAGTACTTCGGAACTGGCATTGTGTCAACTCCTGAAGATTTTGGACGCCAGGGAGCCTTACCATCCTTCCCTGAACTGCTGGACTATCTGGCCACGACATTCGTTGACTCGGGATGGAACATCAAGGCTATGCAGCGCCTGATCTTAACGAGCGCCACCTACCGCCAGCAATCTGAAGCTACCCCTGAACTCCTGGGCCTTGATCCTGATAATACGTTGTTCGCACGAGGCCCTCGACTTCGCCTGAGTGCAGAGATGGTGCGCGACCAGGCACTTGCAGTCAGTGGACTTCTTGACCGAACACTCGGTGGACCCGCAGTTAAACCGTACCAGCCGAAAGGGCTCTGGCAGGAAAAAGCCGGTATCCGATATGAGCAGGGTTCAGGTCCTGACCTCTACAGACGCACATTATATACATTCTTCAAGCGTACTTCTCCGCCTCCTTCCCTGATCACGTTTGACATGCCAACACGTGCACAATGTGTGATGCGTCGTCAGCGTACGGCTACCCCTATGCAGGCCCTGGTTCTGCTCAATGATCCACAGTACGTGGAAGCAGCCCGTCATATAGCTGCCCGTATGCTCGGAATGGAGACGCTTGAAGATCAAATTGCGCTGGGCTTCAGACTGTTGACAGGACGCAACCCGGACTCGCCCGAAACGGAAGCATTGAAGACACTGTATACTGAACAGTTTGAAGCATTTTCTACGGAACCCGAAGCAGCAAGACAATTGCTGAAGACCGGTGAGTCTCAACTGCAAGTGGGACTGAGTTCCATTGAATGGGCCGCACATACAATGGTCGCCAATGCATTGTTATCTTTTGATGAGGCTATTGAGAAGTACTGATGCATGAGTGTTGTAATTATAATCCTCTCAGCACTCGCAGGGAATTTCTGGGGCGCCTTGGCATGGGGCTGGGTGGGCTCGCGCTGTCTTCGCTCGTGAACCCGGCCCTGGCCGATGGGCCAGATTTAATCCCGCGCGCTAAACGTATCATTTATCTGTTCCAGAGCGGCGGACCTTCGCAGTTCGAGTTGTTCGACTATAAGCCGCGGGTTAACGCCATGCACGGGCAGGAACTGCCGGAATCTGTCCGCAAGGGACAGCGGCTTACCGGCATGACTGGCTTCCAGAACACGTTGCCCCTGGCCCGCTCACACTTTTCTTTTGCTCAACATGGGGAGAGTGGAACCTGGGTGAGCGAATTGATGCCGCATACTGCAGGGATTGTGGATGAATTATGCTTCGTGAAATCCATGCATACCGAAGCGATCAATCATGATCCGGCGATTACATTCTTTCTTACGGGATCACAGATCGCGGGTCGGCCATCATTCGGATCATGGCTCAGCTACGGACTCGGAACAGAAAACGATAACCTGCCTGCATTTTGTGTGCTCATCACCAAAGACAAGGGAGGACAACCACTCTATGCCCGACTTTGGGGGAATGGGTTCCTGCCATCGCAACACCAGGGAGTGCAGTTCAGAAGCGGAATGGATCCCGTGCTTTATCTGAACAACCCTGATGGCGTCTCTTCAAAACAACGACGAATGCAACTTGACCGCCTTCGGGAGTTGCATCAACTGAAAGAAGGCGCGCCCGGATGGGAGCGTATTGAGTCACGGATATCTCAGTACGAAATGGCCTATCGTATGCAAACCTCTGTGCCCGATGTGATGGACCTTTCCAATGAGCCGGATTATATCTTTGATCTCTACGGCGAAGATGCCCGGGAGCCCGGCACCTTTGCCGCCAACTGTCTTTTGGCCCGGCGCTTAGCTGAGCGGGGTGTACGCTTTATCCAGCTCTTCCATCAGGGATGGGATCATCATGGGGGACTGCCATCCGGTATTCAAGTCCAGTCAAGGGAAACCGACCAGCCCTCGGCTGCACTCGTGCGGGACCTCAAACAGCGGGGCATGCTGGACGATACCCTGGTCATCTGGGGCGGAGAGTTTGGGCGTACCAATTACTGCCAGGGACGCCTTACAGATGTAGATTACGGCCGTGATCACCATCCACGATGTTTTACACTGTGGATGGCGGGTGGAGGCATGCGATCCGGTTTCAGCTATGGCGAGACGGATGATCTTGGCTATAATGTAGTTCGCGACCCGGTGCATGTTCATGATTTGCAAGCAACCCTGATGCATCTGCTTGGAATTGATCATGAGCGACTTACCTTTAGATATCAGGGCCGCCGATATAGACTAACAGATGTGCATGGCCATGTGGTTAAGGATCTCCTGGCCTGAAATCATCCCTTTTGCGGTTTGCATAACCCTGCTTATGACAGCCGGGTGCGGGAGCGAACTGCATCCACGGGATGCAACGTTGCCGGAAGTAGTTGACTACAATTATCATGTCCGGCCGATCCTTTCGGACCGCTGTTACGCCTGCCATGGTCCTGATGCCAACGCACGGCAGGCCGGCCTGCGTCTGGATGAGGAGGCTGGGGCAAAGCAGCAGCGTCTCGCTTCCGGTGGATATGCTGTCGTACCGGGAAGCCTCAGAAAGAGCCGGCTGCATTTCCGTATTCACTCCGATGATCCAGAGGTGCGCATGCCCCCGCTGGAATCGAATCTTTCGCTATCTGACCACGAAATTGCACTCCTCAGCCGCTGGATTGAGCAGGGAGCCGAATGGAAGCCACACTGGAGCTTCCTGCCGGCTGCCGATCTACCGCTGCCGGCCGTCCAACAATCAGATTGGCCAAACAACGGAATTGACCACTTTACGCTCGCACGTCTTGAGTCGGAAGGGCTGACCCCGGCTCAAGAGGCAGATCCAGGTACGCTCCTTCGACGCGTTACACTTGACCTAACTGGCCTTCCCCCGACGTTGGAGGAACTAGACGCTTTTCGTGCAGATACCTCTGTTCATGCCTATGAAAAGTCTGTTGATCGGCTGCTTGACTCCCCTGCTTATGGAGAGCACATGGCTTCTATGTGGCTGGATATCGCTAGATTCGCGGACACAGATGGATATCAGATTGATGGGGATCGGTACGTGTGGCCGTGGAGAGACTGGGTCGTTGAAGCCTACAACCAGAACTTGCCCTTTGATAAGTTCGCAACCTGGCAGCTTGCGGGAGACCTGCTGCCAAATGCAACGCTGAACCAACGGCTGGCGACCACCTTCAACCGTAACCATCGCCAGACTAACGAAGGGGGCATTATTGAAGAAGAGTTACGCACGGAATATGTGGCGGATCGCGTCAATACGATGGGGGCGGCATTCATGGGCCTGACCCTTGAATGTGCACGCTGCCACGATCACAAGTACGATCCGATTACGCAAGCCAACTACTATGGGCTCTTCAGTTTTTTTAACAATGTGGATGAGTCCGGGCAGATTTCACCGTATGCAGTGCCCGTGCCCGCACTGGATCTGCCTACGCCGGATGATCAGGAGGAACTGGATCGTCTCGCACATGAGATTGAATCAGCCGAGCGTGCAGTTGGCAATATAGCGGAAATGTCAAGGCTGGGCTTTACTTCCCGGTACCCTTCATTACCGCCGGATACCGACCCCAGACCCATTCTTGCCTGCGAGTTTGAACGCCTGAACGGACCAACATTACCATGCCATGATGGCAAACAGGGGACAGCCGTCTTCACCCCAGATATAGTGCCTGGGTACCAGGGGCGGGCAATGGCCTTTGACGGTCAGAGCGGTTTCTCCTTCGCAGATATGGGTGAATTCCGGCGAACACAACCCTTCACCGTAAGTCTCTGGATCAATCCGGGAGAAGATACAGGTGCCATCGTGCATCGCACGCTGGCTGCACTGCCTGTCGGGAGCCGCGGCTGGGAGCTTGTACTCCTGGATGGTCGCCTCGTGGCGCAACTGGCCCATATGTGGCCCCAAAATGCCTTGCGCATCCAAACAATTGATACCCTCCCGCTCGGAGAATGGGCGCATGTAGCCATGACCTACGATGGATCTAGCCGCGCCTCCGGTGTGCGCCTGTACCTCAATGGACTCCTCGCCGATGTAGAAACCGTTCGTGATGGTCTTACCCGACATATCACGTACGAAAGTATTAAGGTCCCCCTGCAAATCGCATACCGACACGAAGAGAGCGGCCTGCGCAACGGAGCTGTTGATGAATTGCGCCTGTACGATCAGAGGCTGTACGGCTTTGAGGTTGCGCGCCTGGCAGGGAGAACAGAAGCGACCCCGGATCGACACGATCTTTTTCAATGGTATCTGGCACATGAGGTGATGCCTTGGCAGCGCGCACAGGCTGCCCTCCAGACCCTGCGCGAACAGGAGAACACCCTCCTTGAAGGTATCCCGGCAATCATGGTCACTGAGGAGATGTCCTCCGCACGACCAGCGTACATATTGAACCGTGGCCTGTACGACGCAAAGGGGGAGCACGTTGAACCGCACACACCAGATGCCATCCTGCCTTTCCCCGATGGTGCACCTCAAAACCGACTCGGTTTGGCCAGATGGCTCTTTCATCCAGAGCATCCTCTTACTGCCCGGGTTGCAGTGAATCGGTATTGGCAGAAGTACTTTGGAACCGGCATTGTCTCCACACCTGAAGATTTTGGACGACAGGGCGCCTTGCCCTCCTTCCCTGAACTGCTGGATTATCTGGCCACGACATTCGTTAACTCGGGATGGGACATCAAAGCTATGCAGCGCCTGATCGTGACGAGTGCCACCTATCGCCAGCAATCTGAAGCTACCCCTGAACTTCTGGATCTTGACCCCGACAATAAGTTGTTCGCACGAGGCCCCAGACTTCGCCTGAGTGCAGAGATGGTGCGCGATCAGGCACTTGCAGTCAGTGGACTTCTCGACCGAACGCTTGGTGGACCTGCAGTTAAACCGTATCAACCAGGAGGACTCTGGCAGGAAAAGTCCGGGATCAGGTATGAGCAGGGCTCGGGCTCCGACCTTTATCGGCGCACACTATACACCTTCTTCAAGCGCACTTCCCCGCCTCCTTCCCTGATCACGTTTGACATGCCAACACGTGCACAATGTGTGATGCGGCGTCAGCGTACGGCGACCCCTATGCAGGCCCTGGTTCTGCTCAATGACCCGCAGTATGTCGAAGCATCCCGTCATATAGCCGCCCGCATGCTCGGAATGGAAACACTTGAAGATCAAATTGCGTTGGGATTTAGACTGTTAACCGGACGAAGTCCAGATCCATCCGAAACGAAAGCATTGCAATCACTATACACCGAACAGCTTGAGGAATTTTCCAAGGATCCCGAAGCGGCTAGACAGCTATTGGAAACCGGGGAGTCTCAACTGCAAGCGGGACTGAGCCCCGTTGAATGGGCTGCACATACCATGGTTGCCAATGCATTATTATCCTTTGATGAAGTTATTGAGAAATACTGATGCATGCGTGTGGTAATTATGATCCTCTCAGCACTCGCAGGGAGTTTCTGGGGCGTCTTGGCATGGGGCTGGGCGGGCTCGCGTTGTCCTCGCTAGTAAATCCGGCCCTGGCCACTGGGACGGATTTGATCCCGCGCGCAAAGCGTATTATTTATTTGTTCCAGAGCGGTGGCCCCTCGCAGTTTGAACTATTCGACTATAAGCCACAGGTTAATGCCATGCACGGGCAGGAGCTGCCCGAATCCGTCCGCAAAGGACAGCGGCTTACCGGCATGACAGGCTTCCAGAACACGTTGCCCCTGGCCCGCTCACACTTTTCTTTTGGTCAACATGGGGAGAGCGGAACCTGGGTGAGCGAATTGATGCCGCATACTGCAGGGATTGTGGATGAATTATGCTTCGTGAAATCCATGCATACCGAAGCAATCAATCATGATCCGGCGATTACATTCTTTCTTACGGGATCACAGATCGCGGGTCGGCCATCATTCGGATCATGGCTCAGCTACGGACTCGGAACAGAAAACGATAACCTGCCTGCATTTTGCGTGCTCATTACTAAAGACAAGGGGGGCCAGCCACTCTATGCCCGACTCTGGGGGAATGGGTTTCTCCCATCCCAGCACCAGGGAGTGCAGTTCAGAAGCGGCATGGATCCTGTACTTTACCTAGGCAATCCTGATGGTGTCTCTTCAAAACAACGACGAATGCAGCTCGACCGCCTTCGGGAATTGCATCAGTTGAAAGAAGGAGCGCCCGGATGGGAGCGCATTGAGTCACGGATCGCTCAGTACGAAATGGCCTATCGTATGCAGACATCTGTACCCGATGTTATGGACCTTTCCAATGAACCGGACTATATCTTTGATCTTTACGGCGAAGATGCCCGGGAACCCGGTACCTTTGCCGCCAACTGTCTTTTGGCCCGGCGTCTGGCAGAACGGGGCGTACGCTTTATCCAGCTCTTCCATCAGGGATGGGATCATCACGGAGGACTGCCATCCGGCATTAGAGTCCAGTCAGGGGAAACCGATCAACCCTCGGCTGCACTTGTGCAGGACCTCAAACAACGGGGTATGCTTGACGATACCTTAGTCATTTGGGGTGGAGAGTTTGGGCGCACTAATTACTGCCAGGGACGCCTTACAGATGTGGATTACGGTCGTGATCATCATCCTAGATGTTTCACACTCTGGATGGCTGGTGGAGGTTTACGCTCCGGTTTCAGCTACGGTGAGACTGATGATCTTGGCTATAATGTAGTTCGCGATCCGGTGCATGTGCATGATTTGCAAGCAACCCTGATGCATCTCCTAGGAATTGATCATGAGCGGCTTACCTTCAAGTATCAGGGCCGTCGTTACCGCCTTACGGATGTACACGGCACCGTCGTAAAACCTCTGATAGCATGAACCGCTTCATTACCGGGTACATTCTGATTGCAGCTGCCATGTTAATGTTCGTCGGCTGTAGCCGTGCTCCAGAGGTTAGTTTTAATGAGCAGATTCGCCCTATACTGAACGAGCGGTGCGTGAATTGTCATGGGGGCATCCGCCGCCAAGGGGACCTAAGCTTGCTCTTCCGGCACGAAGCACTTGCCGCAGCAGAATCGGGCGAACGTGCTGTCGTACCTCTTAAGCCCGCCGAAAGCGAACTGCTGCGACGCGTTTCACATACGGACCCGAAACACCGGATGCCTCAGGATGATGACCCGCTCACACCCGAGCAAATCCAAACCCTGCACACTTGGATTGCAGAAGGCGCACAATGGGAGGATCACTGGGCTTACGTTACCCCCGAGCGACCCGCATTACCGGGTGTATCTGATCCCGCATGGCCGAGTGAGCCACTAGATCACTTTATACTCTCACGTCTGGATGAGGAAGGGCTGTCACCCTCCCCCGAAGCAGAATGCCCAGTGCTCGTCCGGAGAGTCACACTGGATCTGGTTGGCCTGCCCCCCAAACCGGAAGACGTGAGACAAATCTGTGTAGACGGAGGATCCTACGAGACCTACGTAGACTCGCTGCAGGCCTCCCCCACATACGGAGAACGCTGGGCAGCCATGTGGCTGGACTTGGCAAGATATGCTGACTCCAAGGGATATGAGAAAGATATAGGCCGGACTATTTGGCGTTATCGGGATTGGGTCATCCAGGCCTTAAACGATGATCTGCCATTCGATCAGTTCACGATTGAACAGTTAGCAGGGGATCTTCTGCCGAATGCAACTGAAAGCCAGCGTATAGCTACAGCTTTTAACCGCAACACCATGACCAACACGGAAGGAGGAACTGACGATGAAGAATTTCGTGTTGCAGCAGTCATTGATCGCGTGAATACAACCTGGGAGGTATGGCAGGGAACCTCATTCGCCTGTGTTCAGTGCCACGGCCACCCATATGACCCATTCACCCACGAGGAGTACTACGAATTCTTTACCTTCTTCAACAGCACCGCCGATCGAGATCTGGACAGCGAGTACCCAACCCTCCCGTTGTTTGAGGAAGAGGTTGCCGATGAAGGAAGTGAGCTCATAGAGGATATTGCGCAACTGGAAGAAGACATCATTGCCCGCGTACGCTCTCATGCTCTGGCTGAAGAGCGACGTGCATGGGAAACCACTCTGGACCAACCTGAAATCATTGGCCGCGTCCGACTTATGCTTCAAAACGAAGTCAAGCGGGTTGTGGCCACTCCGGAAGAACAGCGGGGGGATGGTCAACAACGGACTCTGGACCATATTTACGCCAGTGTCAGTGATGATCCTCAACTTGAGCGTCTGCGTTCTGAAAAAGTAGAAAAGGAGCAGGTACTGCGGACATTAAACGCAGTCCATACACCCATCATGCAGGAGCTCCCCTTCCGGCGACGTACGCATGTGTTTGAGCGAGGGAGCTTCCTACTGAAAGGGGAACCGGTTGAACCCAACACACCCAATGCATTACCTCCTATGCCGGAGGATGCACCCCGTAACCGTCTGGGAATGGCGCGATGGCTGGTTAGCCGTGAAAATCCGCTCACTGCACGGGTAACGGTAAATCGATTCTGGGAGCAGCTCTTTGGGATTGGCCTCATCGAATCGCTGGAAGATTTTGGGACTCAGGGGCTTGAGCGCTCCCATCCAGACCTGCTGGACTACTTGGCCGTCAGCTTTATGGAGGATCACTCCTGGAGCGTCAAATCATTCCTGCGTTCTGTGGTGATTTCTTCAACGTATAGGCAGTCCTCACGCGTGACCGGTGAACTGGAAGCCAAAGATCCTCGCAACCGGCTATTGGCCCGGGGCGCCCGTTTCCGTCTGAGTGCAGAGCAGATTCGGGACCAAGCACTCTATGTGAGCGGGCTGCTAAGTCCTGCAATGTTCGGTCCAAGTGTAATGCCACCTCAACCAGAAGGGCTCTGGAATAACCCTTACGACGCCCGCCGGTGGCAAACCAGTCAAGGGAATGATCGGTACAGGCGCGGAATTTATACGTACTGGCGGCGCACTGTACCGTACCCGTCTATGGCGACATTTGACAGCCCCAGCCGTGAGTTCTGCGTATCTCGAAGGATAAGAACCAACACGCCCCTGCAGGCCTTGGTTTCGCTGAATGATCCTGTATTTATTGAGGCAGCACAAGCATTGGCCCAACGCATGCTTGATTCCGAAAATCCTCTTGAAGCGGGATATACGTACGCCATAGGAGTAGCACCAGACGAGAAGGTTCTCGACACACTCGGGTCCCTATATAACGACGCCATGACCCACTATACGGAACACGATGACGATGTCACTACATTAACCGGAGACCAGGGATCTGCTGAATTGGCGGGCTTAACCGTTGTCGCTAATGCGATCCTTAATCTCGATCAGTTCATTATGAAAGAGTAATACAGTGCGGCACCTCTGGTAAATGCTAATGGACACAATGCAGTATTCGCCCTAAATTCAATTGCTTATGGTTACGGCTGGAACGTTCTTCGATTCAACATGAGTCTTGCTAAAGAAGCCCAACACGCATATCTGGGGCACGTTACGCGTCGCCACTTCCTGAAGTCCGCGGGTGCCGGACTCGGAGCTATGGCTTTTGCCTCACTTGGTGCAGTCGGAGCAGCTGACCCGACCGGCTCTCCCGATCCGTTGGCACCGCTCAAACCACATTTTGCACCACGTGCTAAACGTGTGATCTTTTTGCATATGGCCGGCGGTCCCTCTCCATTGGAGTTATTTGACTACAAGCCCACACTCGCGCGGCTGCATGGCCAGGACTGTCCCGAATCGCTCCTGGAAGGCAAGCGCTTCGCATTCATCCGGGGCGTACCAAAAATGTTGGGACCACAGGCCACTTTCCGTCAGCACGGAGAGTCGGGCGCCTGGATCTCGGATCATCTACCGCACCTAGGGCGTGTCGCTGATAAGATTGCCTTCCTCAAGGCCATGCGCACTGATGAATTCAACCATGCTCCAGCACAACTATTAGTCCATTCAGGGAGCCCCCGGCTTGGCCGCCCGAGCATGGGGTCCTGGGTGACTTATGGGCTTGGTACTGAGAACGCGAACCTGCCTGCATTTGTCGTGCTGCTTTCCGGAGGAGCTGCACCGGACGCGGGAGCCAGTGTGTATGGAAGTGGCTTTCTGCCCACAGTTTACCAAGGTGTGCAGTGCAGAACCAAAGGGGATCCGGTCTTGTTTTTGGGCGACCCGGAGGGTGTGCCGCGTAACCTGCGGCGTAAATCCATTGATGCCATTAATACGATCAACCAGCAACAGTACGAGGAAATTGGTGATCCCGAAATTCTCACACGCATTGCGCAGTATGAAATGGCTTTCCGCATGCAGACCTCTGTACCGGAAGCCATGGATATCAGCCGTGAGCCTGCCTACATACATGAGCTGTACGGCACCGCTCCCGGCGAAACGGCATTCAGTAATAACTGCCTTCTCGCACGAAGGCTGGTGGAACGGGGCGTTCGCTTCGTTCAGTTGTTTCACTGGGGCTGGGACTCGCACGGTGCGGGAGAAAGTGAGGCCCTGAACGGGGGCTTCCTGGAGCGCTGCCGCGAAACTGATCGCCCGGTTACTGCACTCCTGGAAGATCTGGAACAGCGCGGTCTGCTTGAAGAAACCCTGGTGATCTGGGGTGGAGAATTTGGGCGAACGCCAATGCTGGAAAACCGCTCGGGTACAGACAATCCCTTTGTCGGCCGGGATCATCACAGCGACGCCTATACGATGTGGATGGCCGGTGGCGGGGTTAAGGGCGGCATCACACATGGTGAAACAGACGAAATCGGATATAGCGCCGTGAGCGGTCAGGTACATGTCCACGACCTGCAAGCCACGATCCTGCATCTGCTTGGGTTTGATCACCTGCGACTAACTTATCCCTTCCAAGGCCGAGATTTTCGCTTAACCGATGTGCACGGACATGTTGTGCACCAAGTCTTGGCATAAAACCCTCTTTCTGTTGACGCTATGAAGCAATCCGTGTTTTGGCTGTGTGCAGGCCTCGCCTTTCTGGCGGTTATGCTGATAATGGTACCGGGTTCTGGCCGACCAAGTGACTTTAGCCTGTTCCTGGGACGATTCCACCCGGTCGTTGTGCATCTACCGATTGGGATCCTAGTGGTCGCTACCCTGCTTGAGTGTCTTTCACGCAGGTCTGCCTGGCGGGGACGGTATGATACAGGGATTCTGGCACTCCTGTATATTGGCGTCTGGAGCTCTATCCTAGCCGTCATTGTCGGCCTGTACCTGGCCCAAGGTGGCGGCTATGCCGCCAGTCAACTGGCTTGGCATAAGCGCATGGGCATTCTGGTCGTCCTGTTTGCTTCGCTGGCCTACCTGTACAAAGCCTGGCCGGGCCTCTCTGAACGCTGGCTTAAGCACTGGGAACGTCGTGTGTACGGTATATCGTTAGGCCTACTGCTGTTGGTGGTTGCACTTGCCGGACATCTGGGTAGTACGCTGACACATGGCCCGGATTACTTATCCCGCTATATGCCTGATGGCTTGCGCCAGATTGCGGGACTATCCAAAAAAGCCGATATCGGACGACTCCAGTTGGATAATCCTGCTGAAACTACCACGTATACAGCGCTGATTGCCCCCATCCTAGAATCCAGGTGTGTCTCGTGTCATGGTGCTGACGCCCAACGGGGTGGACTGCGTTTGGATACCCCCGAATTTATCAGCGAGGGAGGAGATGATGGACCACCCATTATCGCTGGTCGCGCGCATGAGAGTGAGCTTATTCACCGCGTGTGGCTACCGCTCAGTTCGGACGATCATATGCCACCTGTCGAGAGCCCACAGCTGTCAGTGGCGGAAGCCGAGCTGCTGAGATGGTGGATTGACTCAGGAGCCTCTTTTGAGGAACTCCTTCCCGACGCTGAATGGTCACCCGTTGTTCAAACTATTGTGGACGGTATGGGACTGGACGAAATTCGGACCGGAATCTTTGCACTGGATACCGGTCTGCCGGATTCTATGGACATAGTTGCACTCGCTAACCTAGGATTATCAGTAACCCCCCTGGCTGAAGATGAACCCTACCTGCAGGTGCGCTGCATGGACCTGGAAGCATGCACCGGCACGAGTGAGTTGCGCGGAGCTCTATCACGCCTCGCCCCCAATATCGCATGGCTTGATCTTGGACGCTCCCAGGCTGGAGACGATCTGGTGGCGGTGATCGCAGATCTGCCACATGTGACGCGCCTACATCTACAGCAAACTTCGGTTACAGATGACGGATTGGCGCATCTGAGCGACTTGGAGTTTCTGGAGTATCTAAACCTTTATGGTACAGCAGTGTCCGATTCGGGACTGATCCATCTTGAACAATTACCCGAGCTGAAGTCACTCTATCTCTGGCAAACAAATACCACCGAGGCAGGGGTAGAGCGTTTGCAATCTGCCGTGCCTGAACTATACATCAATACCGGTCTAAGCCTGAACCCAATCGAACCCGACAGTACTGACATATGAGCTTACATGTACGCCTTTGGCCCCTTCCTTTTCTATTGTGCGCGTGTGCCGGGCCAGAACTCACAGTTGAGGAACTGCTTCTTCTAGAACGTCCAAATATCGTCTGGATATCGGCTGAAGATATGGGACCGAGGCTCGGGGCCTATGGGGATACCGTTGCCCGAACCCCTCACTTGGACTCACTTGCCAGCCGTAGCACACGCTACACACATGTATTTACCACCGCGGGGGTCTGCTCTCCCAGCCGTGCAGCCATTATCACCGGCATACACCAGGTCAGTCTTGGGGCGCATCACATGCGGACTCTCTCTGGCGCCCCTTTTGCACCCGAACCCACACCGTACAGCGTGGTCCCTCCCCATTATGTAAAGACCTTTACGGAATACCTGCGTGCAGCTGGCTACTACACTACCAATAATGTGAAGGAGGACTATCAGTTCGAAACCCCAATCACAGCCTGGGATGAATCCAGCTCTGAGGCTCACTGGCGTAACCGCCGGGATCCCGATCAACCTTTCTTTTCGGTGTTCAATTTTACGACAACGCACGAGAGTCGTATCTGGCCGGATCCTGCAGCAGCCTTTGAAGCCATGGGACTACCCGCTGCAGCAGCACCGCCTCCGCCTGCACCGCTCTCAACCGATCCTGATGCGGTTATCGTGCCGCCCTATTACCCAGACACGCCCGTCGTGCGACGCGATATTGCACAGCAATACGACAATATCGCAACTATGGATACTCAGGCTGGCATGATTCTTGATCAATTGGAGGAGGATGGCCTACTGGACAATACAATCGTCTTTTTCTGGAGCGATCACGGTGATGGATTACCGCGTCATAAACGGTGGCTGTACGATTCCGGCCTGCATGTTCCGATGATCATCCATACACCTGGACAGACACCTGGTGTTAATGAGGAGCTTGTGAGCTTTCTGGATCTCGCTCCTACTGTACTTTCAATGGCAGGGATTGAGCCGCTGGCCCACATGCAGGGACGGGCCATTTTGGGGGAATTCGCCGGTAATAAGCCTCCACACGAATACGTGTACGCGGCAAGGGATCGCTTCGATGAGCAGTACGACCTGGTACGAGCTGTTCGGGATACGCGATACAAATATATCCGCAACTATCGGACGGAAAAACCATATACGCTCTGGATGGCCTACGCGAACGTAATGCCTACTATGCAAGAGCTCTTCAGACTGCATGCAGAAGGTGTACTAACCGGCCCCCAAACGCTTTGGATGCGTACACGCCGCCCGGTTCACGAGCTTTATGACACGATTGAGGATCCATATGAACTTCGCAATCTTGCGTACAATCCAACACACAAGGATGAGCTCTTACGCATGCAGCAGGCACTGGATAGTTGGATTGCGACGAGTGGGGACTGGGGTTTCAGATCTGAACTGGACATGGTTGAATCAATGTGGCCAAACGGAGAACAACCAATTACGGGTGCACCAATCATGCTGCCGCAAGCTACCCCACGCACGGCGATCCAGACTGGCAGTCTGGATCACACACAAAGCGGCGGGATTTTTCACGATCCCATCGACATAACGATGTACAGCGGAACGCAAGGCGCCTCAATCGCATACGCAATTGTCGACAAAACGGGCACGGAGGGAGATTGGTTGCTTTTTTCTACTCCACTCAGGATTGATAAAACCACCACCCTTCGCGCAAAAGCAATCAGGTATGGGTACCAAGAAAGCTCCGTGAGCGAAGCCACATTCCTCATCTCTTCCGGCGAATAGCCCTGCTGTATGCAAAAATTCCTTCCTCGTCTAATACTCTTATGTACAGCTGCAGTTTACCTTTCCGTACAACATTTGCCCATTGCTGTTGCCCAAGAAAGCCCTATTACAGTGAGCGGTACTGTAACGGATGCCGAGACTGGTGAACTGGTAGTCGGGGCTGCGTTGTACGTAGCTGCACAAGATGTAGGAGTAACAACCAATCAGTACGGCTACTACAGCCTGACGCTTCAACGTGATAGCGTACGCATGGTGGTCAATCATGTCGCGTACGTGCCACAGGTGATCGTGTACTTACCCCAAGAGGACCTCCGCCTGGATATTTCGCTCGTACCTGCTACACTCGCTCTAGACGAAGTAGAGGTTACCGCTTCCGTCGAGTCAGCACTTCAGACAACACAAATGAGTGGAATCTCACTGCCTGTACAAAACGTTGAGGTTCTTCCGTCACTCCTGGGAGAAACAGATGTCTTGCGCATTATCCAACTTCTGCCAGGAGTTCAGTCAGGTGTGGAAGGTTCAACCGGTCTCTATGTGCGTGGGGGTGGTCCAGACCAGAATCTTTATTTGCTTGATGGAACACAGATCTATAACCCCAGCCATCTGTTTGGATTTTTGAGCACCTTTAATCCAGACGCGATAAAGGATGTCCAACTCCTCAAAGGAGGTTTTCCTGCGCGTTACGGTGGACGGCTTTCCTCAGTGATCGATCTGACCATGAAGGAAGGGAATATGAAGCGGTTTGCAGGAGCAGGGGCCATTGGACTCCTTGCTTCACGCTTAACCGTGGAGGGTCCTATCATTCGAGATCGTGCTTCCTTCCTTGTCGCTGGACGCCGGTCCTATGCCGACCTACTTGTCCGCCCCTTCCTCAACAACGATGATCAAGAGGCCGGGTACTATTTCTACGACTTCAATGTGAAGACCAATGTTATTCTTACACCCAAAGACCGAATATATCTGAGTGGCTACGCGGGAGACGACCGCCTGTATGAGCGTTATAGTTACAACGATAATGATAGCTGGGAACGGACTGCGCTGAATTGGAGCAATCTGACGGGCACCTTCCGCTGGAATCACATATTTGGGCCGAGATTGTTCTCGAATGTACTGGTCGGTTACACAAATTATTCTCTGCTTGCAACCAACGAAGACCGTTATGTCTCACATAGAGTTAATGATATCGACGTTAACCACAGTCAGTATTATGCTTCGTACGAATCCGGCATTCGCGATCTGCATGCGCGTGCTGACGCGGAGTTTATTCCCAATGCCCGTCATAATATTCGTTTTGGACTGGGAGGGCAATTGCACAGTTTCCTCACAGGGGCCTTTGAGGAGATCCATCGGGTAAATGATGTTAAGGAGTATTCCTCAACTACCCCAAACAGGCGATCAAAAGGAAGAGAGTTCCAAGCCTACATTGAAGATGATTGGCGCCTGGCTTCGCGGATACGCCTCAATACGGGAGTGCACATCTCAAGCTTTCTGATTGACCAGAAGACCTATTACTCGGTTGAACCGCGTATTGGAGCGCTTTTCCGCCTGGACTCGAAAACCAGCTTTAAAGCATCCTTAGCATATATGCAGCAGTACATTCACCTCTTGGCGACTACAAGTGGCTTCTCTCTACCCACAGACCTGTGGGTACCTGCAACCGCACGAATCAAGCCTCAGCAGTCCATGCAAGTTGCCGGTGGTGCAGTTCATTCAATTTCTGGCGGAAAATTTGAGATCTCAATTGAAGGGTACTACAAGCGATTGCAAAACCTGATTGAATACGAAGAGGGCGCCGACTTTTTCGACGCTACCCTTGGGACGTGGGAAGACCGAGTGGTGACCGGACGCGGTGTCGCCTACGGCGGCGAGATTTTTCTCCAAAAGCAATCCGGCCGCACTACCGGCTGGATAGGCTACACGCTATCGTCGAGTCGTCGGCAATTCGACGATATAAATCATGGGGCATGGTTTCCTTATCGGTATGATCGCCGTCATGATGCCGCCTTGGTCATCAGTCACAAGTTTAGACCATGGTTTGATATAAGTGCATCCTGGGTCTATGGCACCGGTCAGGCCGTCACATTGCCCGTCGGCCATATTTTCGCAGAGCCAGAAATTTTCGTGGCATTTCCATGGGGACGAGCGAACCGGCTTGACTTGTATAGTGTACAGAGTTCACGCAATGGTGCACGCATGCCGGCCTATCATCGACTGGACTTAAGTATTCGTATAAAGCGAACGAGAACACGTTTGAAAAGAACATTATCAATCGGCACCTACAATACATACAACCGGAGGAACGCCCTCAGCATCTATGCCGAGCGAGATCGCACAGGTGATTTAGTATTCAAAAAGTTTAGTCTACTCCCCATAGTTCCCGCGATAAGCTACCAGTTATCCTACTAGGACTATGAGTCATACACATGACCGTTCTGTGATCCGACAGATTCACTCAAACATGGCATTATCGCAGTTCTTGAACTACGGTTCCTCATCGTTAGAGCAAGCTTTGAAGAGTGACAATCAAAACCGTACCCTCCGTCCTGCTGACTCCATGCAAACTGTTAGGCTCATCTGGACCAAGCTAACTCAGAGTTTACGGCTGTTACAGCTTCCTCATGATCCAGTTACCCGACTACTTATAGCCTGCGCAATATTACTATCGGCCTGTGAAACTACCATTGAGATTGATCCACCGGATTACGACCCGGAACTGAATGTCACTAGCAACTTCATGCCAGATTCGGTCTGGGCAGCAAGGGTCACGAGAACAATTCCGATTGGTAGCCTTGGAGATACGGCGCCGGTTTTCCTAGATAATGCGACTGTCATGATCTACAGCGACAATGTCCTCGTCGCCCGACTTATTCACGATGGTGGAGAGGATGGTTGGTATGAGTCGCCGCAAATGCGGAGGCCCCGCACAAATACGCTCTATCGAATGGTCGTTGAAGCGCCCGGATTGCCTTCGGCGTCAGCGATCTCTATGGCCCCTCCTCCCCCACGCATACTTACTGCTGAGGCAACTAAACTGGATTCCTTCGACCCCTTCCGGGGTCCCCAATATTTAGTCAGTTTCAGTCTGGCGGACAACCCTGGTCTCAATTATTACAGTTTCAGCATTTTTCTTGCACTCCCCGAAGATGTATCCCCTATTTCCTCGGAGTACACAGTCTATCCGGTGACCATGACCCGCGACAGCCAGCAATGGTATTGCTTCTACGGTGATGTTCTGAACCCCATTGCAAGCAGCCCCGCAGAAGACGAAGACTGCACCATCGGTATCCTGTCCGATCGATCTTTTGATGACCGGACTCGCAATTTTGATATAGTGGTCTACCTAGGTTATGATTTGGGAGATGAATTGGACACTGACTTGGTACTATACGTAATGGCCCTCAGTCCCGAATATATCGAACATCGGAGCTCTATTGAGGAACAGGACTATTTTGATGGTTTCGGACAGCCCGCTAATCTGTACACAAATTTTGAGGGCGGACGGGGAATATTTGCAGGCTACTCCACGCATTACCGTATCTTGGACTTAGCGGACACTGAGTAGCACACGCGACAGGTCCCAGTGTACAGCATCTTATCTCGCGACCCGGAGTTGCTGCACCTCAATCTGACTCAATGCGAGGTACCAACCCCCGGAAGCAACCGGCTGGCAACTCGACATCTATCACCCCGTCGCGCCTGATTCGAGTCCATCTCGGACTGATGATCCGTCAGTTCAGGCATAGACAAAATGCGTCTGATGTACCGTGCGCAACTTCGCTCCGCAGCTCGCTGATCCGCTTCGTTGCGCGCCCCCTCCATCGAAATTATTAACTTAAATTCTAATTTCGCTGAACATCGGCCGAGGTCACATCCCGTACAGGCACAGCCTTTCTGAGGCTTCTAACTTGACGAGCAAGTAGTAATTTTTCGGCGGAATACACGCTGATGAACAACTGGCCAGCCCGGTGGTAACGGAATAGCAACCGCCGACCGTCATGATTCGTGTCGTTGCCCTTGTTCTGTTGATTGCAGCATCTAGTGCGACTGCTACACAGGCGCAGTTTCTGGGCTGTCCACTCATTGACCAGATTACGCTGCAGGCATGCAAGGTGCTAGAAAAACTCTTCTACGATACGGACGGGTATAACTGGCGCAACGTACGCGGCTGGCTTCGGACGAACCAACCCTGTGATTGGTACGGTATCACATGCAGATCCTCGAGATGGCCAAGGGAAATCATACACATTGACCTTTCCGGCAACAACCTGACTGGTACACTGCCGGGAGATCTGGCATTCCTGCAGGAACTGCAATCCCTTCGGATCGACAACAGTGGTCCGGGCGTCCGACTAAGAAAACTGACCGGCCAAATCCCGACAACCCTCGGAGATCTTGAGTACCTGGAGGTTCTAACACTGGGTAATAATGCCTTCACAGGCACCATCCCGGCAGAACTCGGAAACCTGCCCAATCTTCGGGAACTAAGTCTGGAAGCTAATGAACTGGAAGGACCAATACCCGAGAGACTTGGACAATTATTGCAATTGCAGCGCCTTGATCTCAGTGAGAATCATTTGGGAGGATCAATTCCCGATACACTCCGCAATCTGACCAAGCTAGAGTACCTCAACTTGCGCCAAAATATGTTCACTGGAAACCTACCAGTATGGCTGGGAGATTTCAATATGCTCAGGTTTTTTGATGCAAGCCAAAATCAACTGTCGGGGAGGATACCGGAAGAATTCTCCAATCTAGACGAACTTCTCTGGCTATCCCTCGCTGACAACAATCTGGAAGGCGCTCTGTCCCTCTCCATAGCCACCTTTGCTGCAGGCATAAATAACTGTGACCTGCAAGGAAATGGCGTATGCATTCCAGATGCACCCCCATATGCCAACCTGGATCAAGTTTGCTCGCTGTCTCGAGACAATGCGTGTAAAGCATGTGAAGGGCCCAATTGCGAAAGCCTTGAATCTATCTACGTTGAGACAGGAGGGGCGACATGGACACAAAATAATGGATGGCTCGCCAGTTCTCAGCCATGCGATTGGCATGGCGTCAACTGTACCGGTGAAGCAATAACACATTTGATCCTGCCGGATAATGGCATGGTGGGTAAGTTACCCGCCGCTCTATCGTCCATGCAAAGCCTTGAAGTCCTCGACCTATCTGGAAATAACCTTCAAGGGTCCATGCCGGCAAAGTACGCTGCACTCACCAATCTGGATATTCTGGATCTTAGCGACAACAAGCTGACGGGCGCCCTGCCACTCCAGGTCGCAGTTCTTGGCACAAAACTGTCCCAGTGCAACCTCTCAAACAATGCCGGTATCTGCGTACCCGATAGTCCAGAATATGCAGCACTTGACACTAGCCCTATCTGTCATCTCCAGCTTCGCGGAGACTGCCTGGGCTACGATCTTGTCGCTGTAAGTGAGCTGAAAGCTATGCCGGGGGAACGATCAATTCGTCTTACCTGGTCTATAACACCATCCTCCTCCGCGATTACGTTCTTTGTCGAAAACACGCAGCAGCCACCGGTGACCATCGGCCAGGTTCAGGGGAACAGTGAGGCGCAGACCACCTTTACGTACACCGTAGAGGATCTGGATCCAGGTCAATATTCTTTCCAGATCCGGCAAGTAACGGCCAACGGCGCCTACAGGGTTACCGGACCTGTGACTGCTGAATTGTATGCCGAAGGCCTTGTGACAGAGAAAGCTTATCCTAATCCATTTTCCACGGAAGCCGTTCTTCAGTTCACCTCCGGCACATACGGATCAGTCGATATCGCACTGTATGATCTTCTTGGTCGTCGGATCCAGACTCTTTTCAGCGGCACACCTCCACTTCATCAATCAACCCGGATCAAGATCAAAGCCCATGGACTCTCGGCCGGAACCTACATAGTGCGCAGCCGCATAGAAGATCAACCGGCATCCTCCCAGCGTATAGTATTCGTCAGGGACTAGTCGAGTATACTCAGGGGATATCAGTAGCCAACCATGCCCCAACAGATCGCATGCTTCAGGCCCCTTACGAACGTCGGGTTTTGACTCACAATGAAACAATGCCTATCCCGAACTATTCTACGGTTTTGTCCGCAGGTGCCAAGATAGAGCTTCCTCAACCGGCCCGTGCAGTTTTATCCACAGGTGCACAGGATAGAATAGTGTACAGACCACAGGGAAGTGTATCATTGGGTATCTTACGCGAAATAGGGAATGAGGCAATATGACGCAGGAAAAGAAGAAATTATCTGAAAAAAAAGCCGCACCTGATGCGAACAGTGCCGTAGTTGGGTACGAAGCCGAACTCTGGGATATGGCCAACTTGCTTCGGGGAAGCATGGACGCGGCCGAATACAAGCACATCGTTTTGGGGCTAATATTTCTCAAGTACATATCCGACGCGTTTGAGGAAAAACGCCGCGACCTCGAAACACGAATATCCGAAGGAGATGATCAAGATAATCCAGAGGATCCTGATCAATACCGTATGGACAACATATTCTGGGTGCCTCCCGAAGCTCGCTGGCAGGACATCCAGGCGCAGGCAAGACAACCCTCCATCGGAAGACTCATCGATAAAGCGATGATGGAAATCGAGCGCGTAAACAAGGAGCTTAAGAGTGTCCTACCGAAAGACTATGCTCGCCCAGCGCTGAATAAGCAAAGGCTCGGCCAAGTAATTGATCTTATCAGCAACATAAAAGTCGGCGACAGTAATGCGCGATCAAAGGATGTTCTGGGAAGGGTCTACGAATACTTTTTATCTCAATTTGCGAGTGCTGAAGGAAAGAGGGGCGGGGAGTTCTATACACCGCGCTGCATCGTTCGGCTTTTGGTTGAGATGATAAAACCCTATCGGGGTCGAGTCTATGATCCGTGCTGCGGCTCATCCGGCATGTTCGTGCAATCGATAGAATTTATTCGCTCACATGCTACCGGTAATGGTAATGGGGGTAAAGCACGGGGAGACATATCGATTTATGGTCAGGAGTCGAATTATACGACATGGCGCCTAGCAAAAATGAATCTTGCCATCCGCGGCATTGAAGGTCAAATTGCACACGGCGACAGCTTCCACAACGATAGACACCTGGATTTGAGAGCGGATTTTATCCTTGCCAATCCACCGTTTAATGTTTCTGATTGGGGAGGAGAGCGTTTGGTAGAGGATAAGCGCTGGCGCTACGGTGTGCCGCCGAAGAGTAATGCCAATTTCGCCTGGATTCAGCACATGGTTCACCATCTTGCCCCGAGGGGCGTTGCGGGGTTCGTGCTGGCCAACGGGTCTATGTCTTCGAATCAGTCCGGCGAGGGCGAGATCCGCAAGAACCTAGTCGAGGCCGAACTCGTGGACTGCATGGTCGCCCTTCCCGGCCAACTGTTCTACTCGACACAGATTCCTGCCTGTCTTTGGTTCCTTGCACGCCGACGCAGGCGGCGCGGCGAGATCCTCTTCATTGATGCGAGGAAGCTCGGACGGATGATGGACCGGACGCACCGCGAACTGACCGGCGAGGACATCACCCGGATCGCGGACACCTACCATGCTTGGCGAGCTACCAAGGAAGGGGGCAGCTACGCCGATGTTCCCGGCTTCTGCAAGAGCGCCGCGCTGGACGAGGTCCGCAAGCACGGCCACATGTTGACGCCGGGCCGGTATGTGGGCGTGGAGCCGCAGAAGAACGACGGAGAACCCTTCAAGGACAAGATGAAGCGGCTGGTCGCTGAGTTTCGAGAGCAACAGGCCGAAGGTGGTCGACTTGATGCTGCGATCAACGAGAACTTGGAATCATTAGGATTCGGAGGATGAGGGGGCAATGAATATAGACACTACCTTCCTGCGCCGCTGTATTGCCTCGCTAGAACGAGCGATGGAGGAAATCAAACGGCATGAGGGCGGCGACAATATCATGTACGATATCTATCGCGCCGCGTGCGTCAAGGAATTTGAACTTGTACTTGAGCAGTCCGGTAAGCTGTTGCGCAAGCTGCTGGCCGCCTGGTTTGCCAGCAACAAACAGGCCGACCGTCTCCATTTTAAGGATATCTTCCGCCATGCGGCTCGTCACGACCTGATCGCGTCTGACGCAACAGAGCGCTGGCTGCGCTATCGTGACAACCGCAATCTCACCGCTCACGACTACGGTGAAGATTTTGCGGAGCACACACTCAAGCTGCTTCCCGCATTCATTGCTGATGCGAAATCCTTGGCTGACATGCTTGATCGTACGAACGATGAGTAACCGGTTGCTTCTCTCTCCAAGACACCGGTGCATTTTGGAGGCGCTGTTGCGGGAGCACTTGCCCGATGTGGAGGTGTGGGCGTATGGCAGCCGCGTGAGCGGCCGGGGCCACCAAGGCAGTGATCTCGACCTCGTGCTACGGGGGCCAGGGCTCAACGAAATTCCATTCGAACGGCTGATGGACTTTAAGGATGCCGTCCGGGAATCGACGATTCCTTTTCTCGTCGAGGCGAGGGACTGGGCGAGACTGCCGGAGCGATTCCATCGGGAGATCGGGCGGGAGCATGTGGTGGTTGTGGGGCTACAGGAAATACGGACATCATAGGCCGACCGTTTCGTGATGATTAGTTTTTCGGCATTGGGACTGCATTTTTCCTGATCACCTTACTTCGTACTGGTAGGAGACCTGCTTGTATCTTCCATGGAGGCGCCCTATCTTTCGCCGTATGCAGTATAATTTTTGCGGTGTTTGAGCACGGAGAATCCCGCTGCATGTACACGCGAGGTTCGCCGTATTCCTTGGGAAGTTTTCCAGGCACAAACGTCGACATCGCTGGTGATATGTCCCAGAGTGCTAGGTGCTTGTGTTTGGATCTCGCGCGACTTGGACTGCAAGGACTACTAGAACCTGGATATTGCTATCATGGGCGAGGAGCCTTTGCCGCCGCACACACACTCGGCTTTCGATGAGGAATTTGTCGATTCTGGTCTTCCGTTTAGTGTGGATATCGTAAGATTGGCCAAGGTTAAGGATAGCTTTAGTGTCATCATCCGAAAATATGGACAATAATCCTGCATTCAATGTAAAACCGTGATCGCCGTGCGGGCCTAAGGGTAGTACCCAAGAGAATGATGACGAATCGTTCGAGGACAGGATGGAGAGGCTGGTAGTTGAACTCCGCGAACGACAGGTGGAAGGCTTCGGTCTGATACCGTGATCCAAAAGAATTTAATGGCTTTAGGATTGGGAGGTTAATAGCTTATGAGTAACTCAGACGAACAGCACTGGCAGCAGCGGCTAAACAATCTCGGGACTGCATTCGTACAGTTGACGGATGTCTGTGAACGCGAATGGTACGACAATCTGGAGCTTGCAGGGCTGATCAAGACGTTCAAGTTCTGTTTCGGGCTATCGTGGAACGTTCTAGAGGATTTATTCCTCTATGAGGAGTATGATGCGAAGGTGCCACGAGCGGTGATTTGCAAGAGCTTTGATGTTGATTATATTGACGAGAGCGATTGCGAGACACTGCTTGACGCCTTGGATAAACGTGATCTGTTGAGTCATGTATACTTGAGTGATGTCGCTCGGGAAGCTGAGGTGCTGATCAAAGGACACTACTATCCGGTCCTCCTTCGGCTCCACCAGAATCTAGATGCCAGACGAACGCAATGACGGGCAGTCTCAAGGACATGCATCGCGATGCGATTATTTCCAAACTAGCGGCCAACGATTGCGTGGAGCGGGCAGTGCTATTTGGATCCAGAGCAATGGTAACGGACGCTGTGTCATCCGATGAGGTCATCGTATTATTTGGTAATCGGCTGACACTGACGGATCAGGTGCGCTTGGCCGCAGCATTGGACGAGATCCCGATGGCACAATCGGTTGACCTGAGTCTATATGATTCAATACGTGACAGGGCGTCAGAGAGTCATATTCGGAATCACGGTATTGAGTGGTTTGCGCGCCCGATGGCAATACCCAGCGCTCGCGCCATATCACCGTCCGATATACGGGAATCAGTCCACTTGGGGCAGTAAAAGTTCGGCGAGTGACCTTACAGCAGAAGATCACAAGACCATTCAATAGTTGCTAGATGAGCATCTCCCGAGCACAGGTGTCTGGATTAACGGTTCTGGAGCAAAGTGGATCTCCGCCCCAAAATCAGTTTTGGACCTTGTGGTGTTCACGACACCTGAGCAGCAGCAAGAGATCAATGACTTACGAAAAACATTCGAAGAGAGTAATTTGCCGTTTCGGGTAGATCTCTCCATTTGGGAAGAAATGTCAGAAAACTTTCACGAAGACTATATCGTTTTGGCTAACAGAGTGTCGGCACAAGTAACCACTAACTGGAGAGAAACATCTATTGGAGAGATAGCAGACATTGTGGGAGGCGGCACACCATCAACTAAGGATCGCGGAAATTTTAATGGTTGTATCCCTTGGTTAACCCCAAAAGATCTCTCGGGCACTCATGAACGCTACATTCGGCGCGGTGAGCGAAATTTGTCGCAGAAGGGGCTCAATAATTCCTCTGCGAGGTTGCTTCCCGCACATTCTGTTTTGCTCTCAACTCGCGCTCCAATCGGATATGTAGCTCTCGCGAAGAATCCAATTGCAACCAACCAAGGGTTCCGCAGTCTCATTGTCCGAGATGGCGTGATTCCAGAGTTTCTATATTACTGGATAAAGTTGAATACCCAAGAGCTTGAGCGCCATGCTTCCGGGTCGACATTCCGAGAACTCTCGGGATCTGCACTTAAGGACATTCGGATTAAGGTCCCATCCCTTCCTGAACAACGCACCATTACGCATATTCTCAGCACGCTGGACGATAAGATTGAGTTGAACCGTCGGATGAACGAGACGCTGGAGGCGATGACTCGGGCACTGTTTAAGTCTTGGTTTGTTGATTTCGATCCTGTGCGAGCCAAAATGGAGGGACGAGATACTGGATTACCGAAACACATAGCTGATCTGTTTCCAGGCCGACTAGTGGAATCTGAACTGGGAAAAATTCCAGAGGGATGGAGGGTTGGGAGTGTGAATGACATATGCAAGAAAATTGAAAACGGAGGGACACCCAAACGTTCAGTTCAGGAGTACTGGAATGGGAATATCCAGTGGTTCAAAACGTCTGAGTTAGTGGATGAGCCACTTCTAAATTCTTCCGAACAAATTACCCAAAAAGGACTCGATTACTCATCTTGCAAACGTTGGCCAAAGGGAACAGTATTAATTGCTTTGTATGCCGCTCCGACAGTGGGGCGATTAGGGATTCTGGAAATATCTGCGACCGCTAATCAAGCCTGTTGCGGACTGAATGCAGAGTCCAATTTTGGAAATCAATTTCTGTATTACGTGTTACTGTTTAGAAGATCTTATTTCCACAGAATTGCCGTGGGGGCGGCACAGCAAAACATCAGCCAAAAGATTGTTAGAGATTGCCGGATTATTATACCTTGCACAGTAATATCTAGGACATTTCATAGTTGGGCAGAGGCAATTTATTCGCAGAGGGTCACGGAACTATCGGAATCTCGTACTCTTTCCGACCTCCGTAATACCCTTCTCCCTAAACTCATTTTGGGAGAAATCCGCTTGCCCAAGGCTGGGACGGAGATGGAGGCCCAAACATGAGTTCTCTTACGGACATCGAAAAGCGCTATTTCGAGAAGCTGTTCGGAATGAGTAGCGGCTATGTGCTTGACTTCTCCAATGCCACTTTTGACAAGTTCTTCCGACGATACAATGTCAATATCCACGGTCCAAAATATCAGACCTTCGGAACATCCAAGGCGAAAAAACTTCGCGCCTTTTGGGAATCGGAGCCTGATCAGCTTGTTGGACCTGTGCTCTCCGAAATGCTGGCTTCCTATGAGGCCGATTGCGAGCTCACGGGCCAGGATGTTGATAAGATCCCGCTGGAACGCGCACGGCGCATTGTTGACCGTCTCACCGGTGTATCTATGGCCCGTGACTCTGCCGGGAAAGAAAGCGAATTCTTGGACCGCGAGTTTGCCATCCCAAGCATCCAGAAGCTACCGATCGATCCTCGGGTCGTCCCGATCGTCGAAGCACGACTGAACGAGGCCCGCATAGCGTTGGGTGCCGGTGCTCATTTATCCGTGATCTTTCTGTGCGGTAGCGTCTTAGAAGCCGTCCTGCTTGGTGCTGCTCGGCAGAGCCCAGCGATCTTCAATCAGGCGAAAGCAACACCGACAAAAAATTGTTCGCCAAAACGCTTTCACGAATGGAGCCTCGCACAGCTGATCAATGTCGCGTACGAGGTCGGCATCCTGAAGCTCGACATCAAGAAGTTCAGTCACGGATTGCGCGACTTCCGAAATTATATCCATCCATACGAGCAATTGGCGTCGGGTTTCACGCCGGACGAACACACCGCTAAAGTCTGCTTCCAAGTTCTCAAGGCGGCGCTGGCAAGCTTGGCAGGGGAACGCTAATGATCCGTGTCCTCATAACCCCATTTGTTCTCCGCTGAGCACGCAAGTGGTCGTGGCGAACGAGACATTGCTTGCGATCCGGCACCGAAGTAGTCAAATGACGACCTTTACTGAGTTGGAAATCGGAACCACCGCACTTGAGTGGCTTAAAGGCTTGGGCTGGCATGTGAACCACGGTATAGACATCGGACCGCAGACGAAAGGCGCGGAACGTGCGGACTACATTGAAGTTCTTCCCGAACGCCGGCTGCGGGATGCCTCGGGTCGGCTGAACCTTGATCTAGAGAGATTAGAGATTTTAAGCTATTATCCTAGTCAAAGATGGGATTGATAAACGGCAGACAAGATTGATTTGGGAGGATGTCCTCGGCGTTGTCTTCCCCTCCTCACAAAAGCAGATTCGAAAACAATTTGAGGCTTTACAGCATTTAACAAATATCTCACCAAGAAGATCACTGCTAGGAAACCACCACTAGAATATGAGGGTTGCATACTACCCAACAACGAGACTGGCAAGGCGTCCGTGGAGACCCATATAGACTACTTGATAAAGGGAAGCAACACCTATAGAAACCATCTTGAAAGAAAATTGGAGCCCGTAGTGATAAACCCATGCCCCACATAGAGCATTTTTCTATCCGCGGTTTCAAGTCAATTCGCAAGCTCGAGAATTTCGAACTAAAGCCCCTGAACATATTGATCGGCGCCAACGGAGTCGGAAAAAGTAATCTTCTGAGTCTGTTTAAAATGCTCTCTGCTCTTTCCCAGAGGCGTCTTCAGCTTTTCGTCAAGAACGAGGGTGGCCCGGATGCATTGCTGTTCGGTGGCCGAAAACTAACTTCAAAGCTTGAAGTGGCCCTGTCATTTGAAAACAATCGCTATAGATACGAATTCTCGCTTGAACCGACAGCTGACTCAGTAGCCTTCTCCGGCGAGAAGCTCCTCACAGCGTTCGGTAGTTTAGTGTCGGCCGATGGGAGTAGTGAATCGGATATGTTTGATGATATATCTAATATTGTTGAATATATGTCTGATATTGATCAGCACATGTCTCATGCACATCCTGCAGAATTTGCATCTTACGTAGACTCCGCATCTTTTGCAGAATTTGTATCTTTTGCAGAATTTGCATCTTATGTTTTGTCCCATATGGAACACTGGCGCGTGTTTCATTTTCAGGATATGAGCGATACGGCTCACGTACGAAATCAGTCAGATGTACGCGATAATCTTCGACTAAGACCGGACGCTGGGAATCTTGCACCTTTTCTGCGCCATCTCCGTGAACATTATCCTAACCATTATCGAAGAATCATAGATGTGATCCGACTCTCGGCTCCGTTCTTTAAAGACTTCGTCTATCGCAAAAATCAGAACCTGGGAGACAGTATGGATCTTGAATGGGAGGCGTGGGGAGATCCAGACATGGCGTTTGGTCCACGACAGCTCTCAGACGGTACGTTACGTTTCATCTGTCTCGCTACTCTGTTAAATCAGCCAGAAATCCTTCGGCCGAACCTCATTCTTATTGACGAGCCCGAACTAGGATTGCATCCATTCGCGCTGACGCTCCTAGCCGAAATGATCCAGCAAGCAGCCGACTTGCAACAGATTATTATTTCAACACAATCCGCAGAACTTGTAAGTCATTTTGAACCCGAAGATATCGTGGTTGTCGATCGCAAGAACAAAGAATCCGTTTTTAGAAGGCTCAATTCGGAGCTCCTTGCCAGTTGGCTTGAAGACTATACGCTCGGCGACCTCTGGAAAATGAATGTACTTGGCGGCAGACCCTAACCATGAAGAAAGTCATTATTGCCTGCGAAGGACAAACCGAAGAGGCTTTCGTGAAGAGACTTCTCTATGGTGAGCTCTGGCCGAAAGAAGTGTTTGCAGAACCACGTCTCATCCCCACTTCTTCTCATGGAAGAGGCGGTGCGCTCAAGGGACAACGTGTACTCCGCTTCCTTCGAAACACCCTTCGGGAACAACATAACACCTATGTCACGACATTTTTCGATCTGGTTTCCCTGCCGGCGGATTTCCTTGGACTTGCGGGTATCTCCGCGACGACAGACCCGATTGATTGCGCGACAAGGATTGAGTCTGCGTTTCATGATGTCGTTGTACGCAAGACAGAGTGTCGGTCCGAACGCTTTTTTCCTCACATTCAACCTTATGAATTTGAAGCCCTCCTATTTTCGGATACAAGCTGTTTTGCTGAGGCAGAGCCCGCGTGGGAGGCATTTGTTGGAAAACTCTTAAGCATACGTAAAAGCTCAAAAGGCCCTGAGTACATAAACGACGGAATCAATACGCATCCGTCGGCGCGACTCCGGGATCTTCTTCGCCCACGATACAAAAAAGTCATACACGGTACCAAAGTCTCAACTAAGATAGGCATCGCCTGCATGCGGTCGGAGTGTCAGCATTTTGACGGCTGGCTCAAGCGTATCGAGAACCTCCCCGAGCTTGATTAACAGGAGACATAACCCATGGCGCTGTTATCAGAATCGGTGGTGGAAGAGGCGTCTCTCGACTGGTTCCGCGAGATTGACTACTTGGTAATCGGTGGAACAGACATGCAGCCCGGCGCGAACTCCCTTCGCGAAACGTATGAAGACGTCCTATTCCCAACAACGCTGCATCAGGCGCTCTCCCGTCTGAATCCCGAGCTCCCCCTAGAAGCAATTGACGACGCTAAGCGCAAACTGCTTAACCCCGAAGGCCAAACTCTTGAAGCCCGAAACCGCGCGTTTCACCGCATGGCCATAGACGGCGTGACGGTTGAATTCCAAGGAGACGACGACAAGCCCCAATGGGACCATGCCCGAGTGTTTGATTTTGACGCCCCCGAGAATAATGACTGGATTGTCGCCAACCAGTTCACCGTGACTGAGGGTGAACATACTCGTCGCCCAGACATCGTGGTGTTTGTGAACGGTCTTCCCCTAGCCGTGATCGAACTCAAGTCTCCCATTGATGAAAACGCAACAATTTCATCCGCTTGGCGACAACTGCAGACCTACAAGAGAGAAATCCCCTCGCTTTTTGTCTTCAATCTGGCGCTGGTCATATCAGACGGTGTGAAAGCACGTGTCGGCTCGCTTACAGCGGGTCTTGAATGGTTCAAGCGATGGCGGACAATTGAAGGAGAGAATCTCGCCCCAACCTTCTATCCTGAGTTGCAAGTGCTCGTTGAAGGCATTTTTGAGAAAAGCCGCTTTCTTGAGGTTCTGCGGGATTTCACCGTTTTTGAAGACGACGGCGGGGCGATTGAGAAAAAAATGGCGGGGTATCATCAGTTCCACGCGGTCAGGGTGGCAGTATCTGAAACCCTTCGCGCCGCTAAACTCACGCAGGTGGCCCAAGAAAAGAATCTGGATCCCTACAAAAAACATGGTGGATATCCTGGCGACCAGCGCGTCGGGGTGGTATGGCATACCCAAGGATCGGGCAAAAGCCTGACGATGGTGTTCTACGCAGGAAGAATCATCCGCGAACCCGCTATGGAGAATCCGACCGTGGTAGTGCTGACGGATAGGAACGACCTTGACAACCAGCTTTTCGCGACATTCTCGCGCTGCGAGCAACTGCTTCGCCAGCCGCCGGCACAGGCAGTGGACCGCGAGGATCTGAGAACGAAACTTTCAGTCGAAGCGGGAGGGGTTATCTTTACCACTATCCAGAAATTCTTCCCCGAGGAAAAGGGAACTCGTCACACCACACTTTCCGAGAGACGCAACGTAGTGGTCATAGCAGACGAAGCGCACAGGAGCCAGTACGAATTTGAAGATGGATTTGCAGGACATATACGAGACGCGCTTCCAAACGCCTCTTTCATCGGCTTTACAGGGACACCTATTGAGCTTCGCGACGCAAACACCCGGGCCGTATTTGGCGACTATATAAGTGTCTACGACATAGAGCGCGCGGTCGAGGACGAGGCAACTGTGCCGATTTACTACGAAAGCCGTTTGGCGAAGGTAGTCCTTGATGAGGATGAGCGGTCGAAAATTGATTCCGAATTTGAGAAGATTACAAAAGGGGAAAAGATAGAAAGAACGGAACGACTTAAAACCAGGGGGGCACAGCTTGAGAAGATAATTGGCGCAAAAAAACGACTAGGGCTGGTCGCAGAGGATATTGTCGAGCATTTCGAGACAAGACTTGAAGCCCTTGCGGGAAAAGCCATGATCGTCTGCATGAGCAGGCGCATATGCGTAGATCTTTATGAACAGATCGCCAGGATCCGCCCCGAATGGCACCACGAAGACGACGAACAAGGAAGAATGAAAGTGGTGATGACCGGTTCCGCTACCGATTCGCCTAGCTGGCAGAATCATATCCGGAACAAAGCTAGACGCGAGAGGCTAGCCAAACGTTTCAGGGAAAGTGATGATGATTTTCAGATAGTTCTCGTGTGCGACATGTGGCTTACGGGTTTTGACGCTCCCAGTCTTCACACAATGTATCTTGACAAACCGATGCGCGGCCACGGCCTCATGCAGGCAATCGCCCGCGTCAACAGGGTTTTCAGGGACAAACCCGGAGGTCTCGTTGTTGATTATCTGGGAATATCAACCGAGCTTAAAAAGGCACTTGCAACCTACACGGAAAGTGGCGGCAGTGGAAAGACCACACTTGATCAGAAAGAAGCTGTCGCCGTTATGATTGAGAAGTACGAGATATGCTGTGGACTTTTCCACGGATTTGACTGGTCTGTGTGGATAGAGGGTTCCGCTGAGGAAAAACTGAAACTGCTTCCCAGCGCCCTGGAACAAATACTCAAGCAGGAAAACGGGAAGGAGCGCTTTGTCCGTCATTCGCGCGAACTCTCCTCTGCCTTCGCTCTCTCTGTGCCCAACGAAGAGGCCCTCAGAATACGGGGCGATCTTGGATTTTTCCAAGCCGTCGGGCAAAGCCTTGCCAAGCGTTCCCCTGACAGCGAGGTTCCATACGAAAAGCTTGACCACGCAGTGCACCAGATAATCCAGCGCGCAGTAGTGCCCGAAGGAATAGTAGACATATTCGCCGCCGCGGGGCTTAATAAACCGAATATCTCCATACTGTCAGACGAGTTTCTGGGTAAAGTGCAGAAGATGAAACAGCGGAATCTCGCAATTGAGCTTCTGCAAAAACTCATTAAAAATGAACTTTCAACCCAGCGACGCAAGAACATCGTTCAGTCAAGATCTTTTGCCGAGATGCTTGAGCGGACAATCCGCCGTTATCAGAACCGCTCAATTGAGACAGCGACAGTCATCGAGGAACTGATTGAACTTGCAAAGGAGATGCGCAAGGCCGCGGCTCGGGGAGAAGAACTTGGGCTCTCGGAGGATGAACTAGCCTTTTACGATGCCCTTGAGACAAACGACAGCGCTGTCAAGATTCTCGGAGACGACACGTTGCGCGTGATCGCGCAAGAGCTTGTGGAAACCGTGCGGGACAACCTTGAAATTGACTGGATGCTTCGAGAGAGCGTCCGCGCAAAACTCCGTGTTTTTGTAAAAAGGGTCCTTCGCCGCCATAACTACCCACCTGACAAACAGGAAAAAGCAACCCGTATCGTGCTTGAGCAGGCAGAATTGCTGTCAACTGAGGGTACAATGTGAGTAGTTTTCTATTTCTTAACACGTAAATCGCGAAAACAGCGGCAATATGATTTTATAGTAGTCTATTCCATTGGGCCTTCTCCCAACTTCACCATTAGTGATACAATAATACGAATTCCTCCTATGTCCTTGTTGGGCTGTTTTTTTCGGGAGCAATGGATATTGGAATTTTCCGTATCGATCGGGGTTGATTTAGGGTGGTTTGAATCGCTGTTTTCCTGGTATTTTGCAGCCTGTGCACACACGCGCTGCTCCGCATGGTTTCCATTGGACGCAACTCCGGTGTCTCCATCTGAAGTACGTTGCCTCAACCGTTCTGCAAGGGGATACACGGTTCATGAATTAGGGGGTGCCCTTTGATGGACGCATCGCGTTCACATGCTCAGTCACGGCTCGGGTCGCATCTGAATCATACATGAACCCCAGACACACAAAGAATTTTTCCACCTCTGGAGGCAGACCCTGATCCACCTCTGTGATCATGTACCGATACTCGTTCTTGGCCATCCGGGACGCAATCCAGCGAATGTTGTTCAACTCATTCTGGATTGACGCTGGACAGACGCCCAACTGTCATGGATGTCGTGTGGCTTCAGTTTAGTGCGAACCAAGTAGGCCCATGATAAGCCATCACCGTGATGAACAGATGCACTTCAATACGGTCACTTTTGCTGTGATAGGTGGGGCAGCCCAAGTGTTCAAAATGACTGACCGCAGCGTCGCACCTTGATTTTCGTGCAGACACTATTTTACAGAGAGCATCGCTCGAATGATCTCCTCTACCTCGTCTAGCTTCTCATTCTGGATGTATGGTCCGCTTTGCAGTTGAACTACACGGCTGCCCGAGGGCATTCCCCGCACCCAGTCGGCGTGAAAATCATTCCATGCTGCACGCCCCTCCCGAGTCTCTCCGATCCACCTCGGAGACTCAGATACACGACCGGCGGTGAGCACCACAGTGGGGACTTGAGGTACCGGGCCCAATCCGGGAACCCTCTCACCATCAATGATTGCCGCATAGGTTTCAAACTCCTGACCGGCACCGCCGGGAAACATCATCTGAAATTTTTTCACCTGCGTCCAATAGGACTGCCATCCTTCTGCGTCCAAGCTTTTCCACATCGCGGCCTGATCCTCATGGTGGGGATCAATCAGCACCAATCCATGCACATCCTCCCCGTACAGGTCCACAAAACGGCGTGCAGTAAAGGCGCTTTCCGCGTGGGCTACAATTAGATATGGCGAAGTCACATTGGCACTCCGAAGCAATGCATATAGCTCAGTAGCCATCTGCTCAGGCGTACGCGGAATGCTAGTCTCCTCCGAAAACCCTAAGCCCGGTCGATCATAGGCAATCACACGCGTTTCGCGGGCCAAACGCCGATGGAGCATCTCCCAGGACGTAAGATTATCTCCCAGCCCCGCAATGAGTATCACCGTAACCGAACCGTATCCCGCATCCACATAGTTCACAGCCCCACTGGATAATTGCGCTGACTTTCCCAGCGGATACATTGGACCTAAAATCGACGTTTTTTCCTCCGAGTCAGCATCACCGATACCCGCGATGCTCTTGAATATCATTTCGTCCAATGTCAACTCATCCGCATCTGAACCTGGAGGTGCCATGACAATACCGCCAAATCCTCCCCACGGATCCTTACACACACCGTGATATACATTATCTGGCAGTCTGGCCAAAGTGCACTGCAGTTCAAATGAGGGTTCCCATACAAAAGAGAGGCTGTCCGCCGTCACCTGGATATCACTGAACTCGAAGGGCCCAAAATTTTCTACCTCCAGTGTAATCTGCAGGTCATCATTAACATTACGGACCTCGTAGACCGCATCCATATAACGACCTGTAAGGTGAATTATTTGTCCGACCCAATCTCCCTCCTGTATAGATTGGGACCTAGCTCCAACACTCGTGTTAGCCAGTATCACGGCAGTCAGTACTGCTCGTTTCCACATGTTCATCTTTATCCATTGAGTCCAATTGTGCCAGATAAGCCAAGGCACTTTCATGTGTGGGCTCCCTTTCAAGAAGGTCCACCCATGTTGCACGTGCTTCATCCAACCTCCCACCCTGTGCATATGCCACGCCTAAGTTGAGTCTCGCAGCAGTTAAAGTAGGATCCGCGCGCAGGATTGCTTCAAGTCTATTGGCTGCCTCTGTTGCATCCCCGCACTCGAGATATAACGTCGCAAGGTTGGTCTGCATGTACAACGCAAGTCCAGGTGGTACATCAATGGTCAATCCGTTCTTGTACGCCTCAATAGCACGACCATACCTCTTGGCCTGGCGGAGCCGGTTACCAAGCTCAATCCAGTTGGCTGGCGACCCTGGATCATTGCTGATGGCGTTCTGCGCTTCATTAACGCGCTGTTGAAGCTGCTGAGCCTGATCTGCTCTTGCAAAATACCTCTCTGCTTCAGACTCCCGCCCAAGCCGCATATAGACTTGTCCAAGATTGAACTGTGCACCGTGGTGCCATGACCGCTTCTCGGCCACGGGTTCCAGGTGCGGAAGCGCAGCTTCAGCAGAATCCAACCTGAAATACTGAGTGCCTACGATGTACTGGTAATCCAAATCATCCGGGCGAAGTCCTAAACCGACCAAAGACGTCCCTAATGCGCTCTCCAAATCCCCCGTTTCCTCTAGTAATTGCCCCAACCACATGTAAGTCATCGCATGATCGGGGTCAAGCGATAAAGCCTGCTCATATGCAATCTGGGCACTGTCTGGCACACCAAGTTTCGCATAAGCCCGCCCTAGTTCATGGTACAGGGCCGCTGTGGGGCCAACCTGAGACTCCTCCTCCAGGTAAAAGTTGATGGCGTCGCGAAGCTTACCACGCCGGAAGCTGTTCAATCCCATAGCAAATCGGGCCCCGGCGTACGCTGGATCAATCTCCAGAACCGTCTGATAAGCAGCCTGCGCTACATCCAAGCGGTTGAGTTGCGTATATATCCTGCCACGCAGATAATGAAGGTCTGCCAATTCAGGCGCATATGCCTCGACGCTGTCTGTGTAAGTGAGCGCCAACTCATAAACACCCCTCCCGAATGCACTTTCTGCTTCAAGCATGTATCTGGCTGCCCATGGGGAAAGAGATTTTCGTTGCTCTTCCGCAATCCCGTCCGGCTCAGAACAGCCAGCAGCTAACAGAAATAACAGCAGTAGTCTTGTTCTCATCGTCCCTTAGTAAGGTATCAATTCAAGTTGTCGCAACCAGCTTATCCGCCCAGACTACGGAGCAATATGCATACTTTTCGCCGGCTCTGTTCCATATGCATCCCGTTGTATGGATCCTGACAAGCTTATGCGGCCCCGCGTATCTGGTTTCGTAGGATATGCATGAATCGGCTATGATCCTTCAATTAATGTGATCACCCCTGCTGGTACAGCTTCACGCACGGTCAAAGTACCGCTAGGCCAATATACTTCCAAGGAGTCAGCAACAGTAGATAACCCAAGCCCAAACAGCGGCCATCGCTGGTTTTGTGAAAGATAGCTTGTACCTACTCTCACATAACGTTCCTGCCACCCTTGATTTGTTTTCACACGGATACGACTGCCTATTCCATCGCGATTACTGCTGGACCCCGTCAATTGTACTGTTAATGAATTACCGGGCTGCGTGTCATTGCGCCACAGGCGAGCCGGCCCTCCATTTTCAGTAATAAGCACATCTGGATCTCCATCCATGTCATAATCTGCCCAAGCAGCTCCACGGGCCACCATCAGCTCTGCGAGAGCTCCATTAGGTTCAATCTCAGAAAATCGACCACCCCCTTCATTCACGTAGAGTTGGGGACGTTGCCGAAAGGTTATCCCCTCCTCTACCTCTCCGATATCTTCGGTTATGTGACCGTTCGCCGTCAAAAGGTCCAGATCCTCGTCCAGGTCAAAATCAGCAAGCAAGAGACCGAAAGTCAGTGTAGGTAAACTGGGCCGTCCAATCTGGGAAACGGCTGCCCGTTCGGTAAAAATACCATTACTGGCGTGACGGTAAACGCCAACCATTTCTCCCGAAAAATGCCCTACGAACGCCGTCTCTTCGCCAGTTTCGTCAACAACGCCAATATCAAGCCCCATACCGGCGCGGGCACGACCCGTCTCATCAAACGCAATGCCACTTACGATGCCTTTCTCGATGAACGTACCATCCCGTTGATTTTCGAAAAGCAAATCCCGTTGCGTATCGTTTGCCACAATCAAATCCGGCCACCCATCTCTGTTGTAGTCCAGACTGGCAGCTGCAAGTGTCTTTCCAGGCAAGTCTCTAAAATCATCTGATCGCTCTTCAAACGTACCATCACCCCGGTTGACATAAAAGCGACCTGATATTCCCTCGTACTGCTCCGGTGTGCAATAGGATTTCGTATCTCCGACACGTGTGCAGTAGATGTCCTTTTCCGGTGTCCAGTCAACATAATTGCCCACATAAAGGTCGAGCCATCCGTCTAAATCTGTATCCATAAACACGCTCGCTGCACTCCACTCCCGATAGCTCCCCAAGCCCGATTGTGCACTGACTTCGCTAAATACGCCTCCGTCATTACGCAGCAGGAGGTTCTCGTACAGTGCAGTGACAAACACGTCTGCATCTGTATCATTATCATAGTCCGCAACACTGACGCCAAAGGCATAGGTCTGCAATTCTGCCAATCCAGACTCCTGTGTGACTTCTGAAAATGCGCCCCCCCCAATGCCCCTGTACAGTCGGAGCGCTGGTGGCGACACCCCCTCCCTTGACGGGAAAATCCCGCCGGAAATAAGCAAAACATCCATGATCCCATCGCTGTCATAATCCAGGAAACCGCCACCTGCACCCATAGTCTCCGGGAACCATTTTTCTCCGAAAGCTCCTGTTTCATGCTGAAACTCCCCCAAACCCGCCTCCTCCGTCACATCAGTAAACACGATCTCAACCATGCGCCGGTCAACTTCCTGGGCTTTTTCATCTGTTTCAGATCCGCATCCCACTGAAACGAGCAACGCAATCACCACGCCAATTTTGACAAACCCTGAACTACCCATCTTCCAAAGTAAGTAACCTGGTATTCGCCCTTAATTCATAATTTCGGGATTCTTTGCCGCTTGGCCAGCGCACGTACAAACTGTCCGGTGTACCCTCAAACCCAAAGAACGCAGCTGTTTCTGAGTGAGACAGGTAACTTGATCCCGCACGTATGCGCCGAACCTGCATTTGTCCACTGCTCCAGAGGTGGAGCTGAGCACCATACGCATTCCGGTTGCTTACCGTACCTGTGAGCTCGACCCTAAGCCACGATCGCCCTTGTGATTCATTACGCCAAAGATGTATCGGACCATTGTTTTCCACCATCAGCACATCTAAATCCCCATCCCGATCATAGTCTCCCGTAGCAAGCCCACGACCCACAAAGGATTCAGCTAATGGGCCAGACGGTGGCATTTCAGCAAATTTTCCTGTCCCGTCATTCAGGAACAACTGAGGCCGCTGACGAAAAGTGACACCGTCCACAATCTGCGCAATGTGTGTCTGTACGTGTCCATTCGCAATCAACAGATCCAAATCTGCATCCAGATCCACATCAAAAAGCACTAAACCAAAAGTTAGTGTCTTGAAGCTGGGTTGCCCGATACGCGAGACAGCTGCCCGATCATTGAAAATGCCACCTCCAATGTGCTGGTATACACCAACCATCTCATCCGAAAAATTTCCGACAAATACGGAGGGCTCTCCGGAATCATCTACAACGCCAACATCTATGCCCATCCCTGCCCTGGGTTTGCCATGCTGATCATAGGCTATGCCGCTTGTGATGCCGCGTTCAATGAACATACCATTGCCCTGATTAATGAAGAGCATATCCCGCTCTGTGTCATTAGCAACGACTACGTCAGGCCATCCATCATTATTCGCATCTATCTCCGCAACACCCAGTGTCTTATCTCGGATGGCCTCCACACCCGTCAGGAAACCCGCCCTTTCTGTGGCTTCTGCAAACGTACCATTGCCCTGGTTCTCATAGTAGCGACTCGCAATACCCTCATAGAGTTCAGGGGTGCAGTAAACTTTACTTCCACCAAAACTGCAGTAAATATCATCTTCGGGTGTCCAGTGTACATAAGTTCCAACATAGATATCCAGATGCCCATCAAGATTGGCGTCAAAGAACATCGCACTTGTACTCCACTCGCTTACAAGACCCACACCTGCTGCCTTACCAACATCCTCAAATACACCATCAGTGTTACGCAGTAACAAGTCAGGACCCAGAGTCGTCACATAGATGTCCTGATCTCCATCATTGTCGTAGTCTCCGATTGTCACGCCCAGGCTATAGCTGCGCAAGAGTGCCAGACCCGCGGATTGTGTTACTTCATCAAATGTTCCATTTCCAACATTGCGGAAAAGCCTCAGCGCTGGATGTGCACCGAGTGGTGGCTCTCCCTCGAATGCACCGCCGGTAACTACGAGAATATCCTGCTGATCGTCATTATCGTAGTCAAAAAATGCACCTCCCGCACCAACTATTTCCGGTGCCCATGAATCCCCAAAGCCACCATTAGTATGCAGCACTCCGCCTAGTCCTGCCTGCGCTGTCACATCAGTAAACAGGTCATCCGTATTGTTTGAATTCTCCGGTGACCGGGTTGTGCACCCAACAAGGAGTGATAAACACAAAAAAACCGGGACCGAGTTACGCATTACTTATTGATGGTACCAGGCATCGAACGTTTAACCCAACCCTGCTGGCCCTCAGTAACATGAACCTCCGTATTTACAGGCACATCATACAGTACCAGGGAACCCCCGCCAGCCCAGTCCACACGAACACTATCAATGGACTGAGTATCCATCAAGCCAAATGCGGCAACCACCTCATTTTGGGAGAGGTAACTGGATCCCGAACGAATACGACGTTCCTGCGCCCGATCATCCGTATACACACGAACATGGGTACCAAAAGCATCTCGGTTCCCCTCGGTCCCCGTGACGGTGACGCGCAACCAGTTTCGACCGGTTATACCGTTACGCCATAAGTGTGCTGGACCACCGTTCTCGACGATCAGGATATCCAGATCACCATCACGGTCATAATCTCCGTAGGCAGCACCTCGGGCAACCATTTCTGTCTCTAGGGGAGACGTCGTTGAAGGGGGGACTTCTTCAAACAGTCCACCACCATCGTTCTCAAACAACTGTGCTCGCTGCTCATAGGTAATCTTATCCTGTCCTACCAATCGATCCGGATAGACGTGCCCATTTGCAACGAACAAGTCCAGATCGCCATCCAGATCCACATCAATCACCATTAATCCAAAAGTGAGCGTATTCAGACTTGGTTGACCAATACGGGATCTGGCCGCACGATCACCAAACAGCCCGTTGCCTAAGTAGCGGTACACCCCGATCATTTCCGTGGAAAAGTTACCCACGAAAACTGATGGTTCGCCGGTTTCGTCCATAACACCTATATCAATACCCATTCCAGCACGGGCTTCCCCATGCTCACTGAAGGCGATACCACTCTGTACACCTCGCTCAGAAAATGTGCCATCCTGATTGTTCATAAACAGTAGATCTCCCTCACCATCATTTGCCACAACAAAGTCGGACCATCCATCACGATTGAAATCCCACTCTGCCATGCCAAGGGCCTTGCCCAGTGGGTGGTAAATACCAGACTCCTGTGTTCGATCAACGAATGAGCCATCGCCTTTGGATTCAAAGTACCGACTCGATATGCCCTCATAATCCGCGGGAACGCAGTAGAGCTTAACCGTGCCTCCCTCAGGGCAGAACTTATCGCGCGCCGGACTCCAATCTGCATAATTGCCTACATAGACGTCCAACCATCCATCACGATTTACATCTATCCACAGGGCTGAGCTACTCCACTCATCATCAAAACCCAGACCCGACCTACTGTTTTCAAACACACCTCCTTTGTTCTCTAGGAGCATATTTTCGTTGAGATTGGTAACCAGAATATCCTGATCCCCGTCATTATCGTAGTCTGCCGTTGCCATGCCAAGCGTGAAGGCATAAAGCCGCCCCAAGCCTACCTCCTCGGTTACTTCCTCGAATGTGCCATCGCCCATATTACGATACATCCAAAACGATTTGTACCACGCATGCGGAGAGCGATCCCAGTACCCGCCGCCCAAAAGCAAAATGTCCAACCAGCCATCGCCGTCATAGTCAATGAACCCTGCACCCGAGCCCATTTGCTCCGCGTAGTATTTCTTGCCATCTGCACCATTATCGTGCCGGAACGCTCCAAGGCCTGCATCAGCAGTTTCCTCGACGAACCCAATAGATTTGTCGGAGAGCGTAGGGGGCTGAGCGTTTTGACATCCAGGCAAACCGACCAATGCTGCAATTGCACAAGCCACCCCACAGATGAGTACATGATCAACCGAATACCTCATCTCTATAAACAAAGCGGAGAATTAGGATCATAATCCCAATTCCCCGCCTGTGACCTGAATATTAGTTACCCAGGACTGATTTGATTTTTTCGTTTTAGAGGCCGATCTGAAGACCAATACGGTTCACCGCACCGAAAACACCAAACTGTGTGTATGCATAGTCTGCTCCAACGCGGAAGTTTCCAAACGCATACCGAAGTCCGGCTCCAGCGCTCAATCCCTGCTCTTCGCTCACGCCCAGTTGTTCAAATCCTCCACGAATGGATACTACATTCATGAGTGTGTATTCTAGGCCGAAGCGAACGTGCTCAGCAAAGTCTCTGGGACGTTGGGCATCAACATGAAACTGAATGCTATGCATGTCTGGATCGATTGAGGTAAAGTCAACCAAATTCATCGACATTCCGATCTGGAAAGTCAGTGGTAACTCGAACCTTTCGCGTACATATGTTTGCTCTTGGGCAAAGTTACGAGCGCTCATACCGATAACAAGGCTCTCAAACCCAGTTGCATACACAATACCAAAATCAAATGCTACCGTCTGTGCGCTGTAGTCCTCTGTTGTAGCAACAACCCCGGTATCAAAATCCTGGGAGGTCGCAAATCCTTCTAGTCCTTGACTTAGTCCTGTACTTAGGTTTTGGTAAACAAACTTAATATTGGCGCCAGCAGAGAAACGATCACCAAAGGATCTAGCATATCCTAGACCCACGGCCAGGGCCGTCGGTTGATAGGTTCCCAACTGCATAAATCCATCTTCATTGTTGGCACGAATGTTATGGTTGAACTCGCCATAGTCCACGGAAACTAGTGAGACACCAACTACACCAAAGTTGCCTGCTGAACCTGGACGGAACGCGATACTGGCCTGCGTATAGCCAATATCCGCGATAAAGCTCATATTGGTTGCCGCTGCATGCATGCGCCCCTCCATGAAGCCCATACTCGCGGGATTGTAGAACATCGAAGTTGAAGAACCAACCATCTCGGCAGTCAGAGCTGAGCCAATAGCAGAAGCACGGGCATCTACTGATGTACTCAGGAATTTCATTCCGGTCTGGGCGCGCTTGTCCGTTTCCACCTCAGTATCCGGGGTTAGGCCTGACTGACCATAGGACGCCGGTGCACTGCCAAGCAGGAGTGCGGCGATAGTCAGTATTGAAAAGAAGTAGTGCTTTTTCATTGCATCGTTTGTCTTTAGGGTTGCGTGTTGCATGGCGCTCTGCCCTGTACGGACAGAGCGCCGTGCCAACACAACTACCGGATTACCGTGAATTTCCGAATCGCTTCGTCACCCGTGTCATTGTCTGCAATAACAGCAATGTAGATACCGCTCACAAGCAACTGACGGGATGTGGTGGTTAAGTTCCAGAGCTCGTCACCGCTACCATCATTATGCTCGATGGTGTGGACCAGTTCTCCAATCTCAGTATAGATCTTGATCGTACAGTTACCTGGGATGTTGAAGAATGCAACACGATCCTCTTGATCAAACCTTATAGTAGCATCTGCGCCGAGATTAACCGGGTTAGGCACAATACGCGCATCCTCTACAGTACCTGTTGATCCATACGCAGGGCGTTTCAGGTTAACAGGCTGATAGGTCTGCGTGAGGGAGCGAGAGCTGCGGAGTGGTGCGCCTGTTGGAGTTCCGGAAATACCATCCGGATCCATGGACTGCGGTCCACCAATAGCCTGCAGATAATAATAATAGTCCGTTCCTCTGTTGAGGTCAGTATCATCGTAGGAGTTCGCTCCAGCATCAAGCTCCGCGATCATTTCGTAACCGCAGTGCTGCTGACCTGATGCAGCGGGATCCGCTGGGTCTCTTGGATTTGAACCATCCGTAAACTGCTGCGAGTCAAGGTTCAGGCAACTTTCATAGATGTAATCCTCAAACCGGGATGTCCGATACAGTAACCATTTTGTGCGTGCAGGTCCGCCCGCCGGATTCGTCCATCTAACTTCAACTTTGTCAGGACGCCCTACAACACTGAAAGTAGTGGGAGCATGGGGAGCCTCGGGAATTGGATAAGTGCTCATGTTGTTGCTAGCCGCATAGAGATTGATACCCCGTTGCAGCGTCTGCAACATAGAATCCCGTGCACTCACAACCCATTGATTCTTCGTCATTTCCTCCAATCCATGACCGAATGTATCAAACATTCCATCGCCATCCATATCCATCTGATTGAGAGAATGATCAAAAGTGCCTGTTTGAATCATTCCATCTCCATTCGCATCATAGCGAATCAAGTCCGTGTCGCGATCCAATCCACCAAGTTTGAATGCCCTACCAATCCGCACACTGGCATCAATGGTCAATCCGCCAACACCTTCCACGACTACAATCCGAACATTTTCACCTGGGGCAAAATCGTATGGTCCGTAAGCTGTCGTGACAGCGTGACCGCCCTGCTTACCTGTGGAGGGATCATTATTGGGCTCCCAGAAAACACCGGTAGGCTCAATGCGGTCAGCGTAATGTGGCCACATATGTGAGGACCCACCATCAATACGATCAGGGTTCTCACGCGTCCTAATCCCCCACTCATAGTAATCTTCGTGAGAACTACCGTCAGCGGTCAGTGCTTCGTCCGAGTCCATAAAGCCCATGGTCGCTGGCTGACATGTCTCTATGGTAGCCATGGTGCAGCGAATGTAGGTGGGATCCGTAGGCGAATTGTCGGCATGGATTGTTGCCCGGCCAATATAGCTGGCACCGGTCAAGCGTCCAATCGAATCAGCCGGGGGTGCCCACCATGCTTCGTTGAATAGAGACCCACCAAAGCGATCGTAGTCTCCCTGCGTTTCTGGATCAATACCGATCCACAAATACTGTGAGGTAAATGTGATCGGATACTCTGCATGTCCGTCTCCGACGACGTCAATCATGCTGAACTTGCCCCAAACCATGCCACCGCTGACTGTCCAGGCACCCTGCAGGTTGCCCCTCCACCGGTGGATGCGGAAGAAGTAAGTTTCTTTCAGGCTCTGATCCGGTAGTTCGAGGTCCTCGTCTTCGTCCGTGTTCCCAGTATTGGTGTAAACGTACTCAATGATGTTATAGTCATCGTGAGCTTGGTTCACATAGGCGTATGCCTTCCGATCCACTGTAATACCAACATACGTGTTGTGGATGTTATGCACCATACGGTCGGATGGAAGTCCTGGATCTATCTCGTCAATGACAGCGACGTTGTCGAACGACAGGGCCCCATCCACCTCCACTACGGTATCCTCCGTCCTGCTGACGAGTACATTTTGTACCGGATAGGTCACATCTGCACCGGCTGTTCGGGGACCAATCCGGGCTACAAAGTACGGAAAGTTTTGTCCGTTGGAATCTGTCCAGTCCTTTGTACCGAGCCAAAACGCTTTGGCCCTGAAGTGGCTGCTGTTACGCAGGATGGCTGGCCATTCCATACCATCCGCAGCAGACGAATTACCTTCGTGCTGGGCACCTGATTCTGTCCATGTGCTGTGGAATGTGCCAATATCCAGCCACTGTGCAGTGAACTGGGCAGTGGCAACCATTGGCACGAAGGTCAACAAAAACAGTCCAGCCGAAAGGGCTTTCATGTAGTAACTGATTTTCATGAGCTTGCTTGGTTAAAGTTGAAAACAATCGGCGGGCCGCCTGCCCTCGAATTTAGAACAGGCGACCCTGCTTCAAGCTATAGAGTTACGCGGATACCTAAAGTGACCCGACGATTATTCAAAAATGTGTTGAACCGCAGATTCGGCATATCAATGTATGCTTTGTCATCAAGTACCCGCTGCACATCACCCTCCGGCACGGCTTCAAAGCTGGATCCATTCCAACGAGAGTACGTGCCCGTGTCGGCCGCCCAATACCAGGCAATCTTGTTGGGTTCGCTGACACCTTCAAGCGATTTGAAAGCCTCGATTGGCTGATATGCTACGTCAGGATGACGGAATACACCAGGCCGATCATCGCCGGGAACCCATACATAGGGAAGTCCCTGTTTATCGGCATACGACAAGTTCTCATCGACCGCATTCATCTGATCATAGATGTCTTCAGGCAGGTGCAGTGACCACATGTAGCGGTCAAAATCCCTACCATCCGGATGGAACCCGGTGGAGCTGTACAGATGGCGGCGATTGAAGAGATTGGATACATCCAGGAAGATCTGTGCACCACCGAAACGCGTATTGACGTGCTTCGTAAAGCGAAGATCAAAGTTAACATAGCTGCGCCAGCGTACGTTCTCCTGCAATTCAGGAGGTGCACCACCACCGCCTGACCATCTCCATTTGCTGCCTGAACGCCATTCGCCCAACAGACTTACGCGCCAATCTCCCAGCAATGAACCATTTAGCAGAGACGGAACGAAACTGCTCGGCGTCAAGAAGAGCAGGTTTGCACGGGCAAACGGCTCGGCCAACGGAGCCCCAATGCGATAGTCGGTCGAGGTCCGCAGGTAGTTACGCTGCTGGAATGTGTTTTCGTTGAATTGAGCGTAGCCAAAATTACCACCTTTGGTCTGTAGGAAGGTGTAATTGACAAACCCTCGGATCCAGTCGCCGCGCAGCTTGGTCAATGTGACTTCTGCCCCACGTACATCTTCATAGTTCCAAGGCTGCTTGATCGCGTAGTTCACGACACCACCCAGGCTATTGTAGGAAACATTACGCGGTTGATTGCGGATATCCCGATAGAAACCGCTGATCCGCAGCAAATACTGGTCGAAGAGGTTCTGGTCAAAGCCCAACTCATACGCCACCGTCTGGGGCATTGGATGCTCTGGGTTACCCATCACATCAATACCGCTGTTACGCGACTGTTGAATACCAAACACGTCGAACGGGTCCAGCATTTGGCGGAAATGGCCGTAATTGAAGTAAAGCTTGCTTTCTTGCGTGATGGGGAAGGAGATGCCCAACCGAGGACTGATGAAGATCTGTGCTGCCGGATCCTCTTTGCTCAGTAGTTCATCCAAACCATCTACCCGCTGCCGGAAAGCTTGGTCATACGGATTTTCTGCTACCCACCAAGCTGTATTCGCATCAAAGAAGTCCACACGCACACCAAGGTTGGCAATCATTCCCTGGAATTCCAGCTTACCCTGTGCATAAGCTGCACCCTGGATCGGTTGACGTGAGAGCGGATAATCGGCCTCGGCTTCCGGTCCCACCAGCGCAAGGTTCACTCTCTTATAGTTCAGGTCATAATCACTGATAATGAGTTCCGCACCTGTTTTGAGCTGAAGCACCCGGGTTACCTGACTGGTCAGATCAAACCGACCGGTGAAGACACTCACATCAGAGGTGTCCCGAGTCTTTACCCAGTGCCCCCCGGTAGTCTCAGCACCACCGAGCAGGTTACCGCCCTGACCCAAAAATCCGAACGGCTCATCCCCAACACAATACGGGGTTGTCACGCCGTCTCCATTGATGTCGCTACCACCACCAAAGCAAGTTAGCTGGTCCCTGTTTGCCTCACCCGCGGGAGTTAGCCGACCAAAGTTATTGGTATACGGGACCGGGTAGAAGACACCGTCTTCCGTGTACGAGCCATCACGAAGATTCGGAAAATGACTACGATACTTTGACGCAATATTCTGCAAATGGACTTCGTAGAAGGTACTCGCACTCAGCGTATGTGTGAAGGTAGCTCCAATCAGTGTATGGTCGATATTAGCGAGCGGGAACGCACCATCAGACAGAATCACACGTCCGCGGCGGTTGATACCGTCAACAATATCTGCACCAGCGCCCCACCATGGGTAAGATGGCATTTCTCCGCCGTACATCCGAACGTCTGCACTTCCCTGCGAGCGGTTAATACCACGCTCTATGCCCTTCATACCCTGAAAACTCAGCTTCATTCCTGGGGCAACGTTCGAGATCAGCTTGCCCTGGAATGTCTGATTATTGAAAGCCTCGCGGCTCTGAGGATAGATATACGCGGTCTGCGTACCTCTGTAGGACACCGAGAAGCGCAGATCACCCAATTGGTTACTCAGGCCAGGAACCAGCGGGCCGGCTAAAGTAATATCAGCCTCATAGTCGGGCTTGGTGATCTCGTTATCCTTGCGGTGGGTATGCTTGAAATAGTTCTGCATATCCTGAGCCGTAACATCAAAGCCCTCGTCATTGAGAAGCCGCTCAGCGAGTGCATTCCAGCCCTCAAAGGCATTGTACTGGTTCTGTGTATAGGAATCCCACTCACCATTACCTGTGCCCTCCCAGGCGACTGCCGGGTCAAGGAACGGGCGAATAAACCAGCTGTCGCAGTCCCCAGTTACCGGACCGGAGTAATTGCAATTATCTAGATTCACGCCTCCCAAGCCCTCAAGAGACTTTGGCTGGGCAGGTTGAAAACGATACAGTGCGTCAACGGTGTAGCGTGTCCGGGAAGGCTCTTTAGTGGTAACGTTCACGATACCACTCCGTACGTTTCCGTACTCTGCATTGAAGCCTCCTGTCTGGACCTGTACCTCCTCCAGTGAGGTGTAGCTTATGTTCGTGAATGGTTGGTGTGAGCGACCGGTCCGCAGGTTCATGCCATCAACCACGAAAGCAACCTCGTTCAGGCCTCCACCGCGCACACGAAGACCTGGTTCAATACCGGCCTGAAGGTCAAGTACCTCACTGACACCAGCCACCGGGAGATCTTCAAAAGCCTCGGGGTTGAGACTGGCCACGTTGGCCGACACATCCAACTGTACAATTGGACGTTCACTTGTGACCACGATCTCTTCAAGGCCAACAGCATCCTCTCGCAGTTGAACATTCCTGGTAGTCGTTAGTCCGGTAGAAACCCGAATACCCTCTACCCTCTGGTCCACAAAGCCCACAAATGAAACGATCAGAGTGTAGGTGCCTGGACGCACGTTATTGATAAAAAAATAGCCATCTACCTGTGTTGCTGCCCCTTGCGTGGTGCCCTCAATCACAACACTCGCTCCGGGGATAGTCTCTCCTGTGGCAGCATCAGTCACCACGCCATCGATCTTGCCCTGTTGAGCAAACGCGACCGACACGGTAAATACCAGCATAATGGCTAAACTCAGTAGCCCTTTTAGTCTCATGGTTAAGTTCTAGTTTAGTTCATGTTCTAGTTTGAGGCATCCTGCAACAAAAACAGGATGCCGGTTCTGGCTTGATCAGGCTCTGAAAGCGTTTACAAGCCGGACAGACGAATCTGACGGACATCGACGATAGCATACCAAGAGCCAAGATAACAAATATGTCGTTAATAACAAAATTTTATCGAGAACAACACTTAAAACCCTGGAGCGAAGTATCGCACATCCCGAATTACCAGAAAATCACGTACAGGGCGGCTGTAACCGCCAGTATTCCGAAAGCCAAGATGGCAAATACCGGATCAGTCTGAATTACACTTCGACTGATAACAATTGCCCCTCGACTATCCTTGCCCCTGCCTTCAATAAGAGAAACCACCACAATCAATGCCACAGAGATTATAAATACCCAACCCATTCGGGAAAGGAATGGCATCCCTGGTACGATCCACTTCATGGCCACAGATAACGGAATACTCAGTACAGCCGAAATCAAAGCAGCATTGGCCGTTGATTTTTTCCAGAACAAGCCAAGTACGAAAATGGCAAGAACTCCTGGACTGACAAACCCTGTGTATTCCTGAATGTACTGGAATACCTGATCCAGAGATGCCAGTTGCGGCGCCAAGATTACCGCTATAGCCATACTCGCCAGCGCAACCAATCGCCCAGTACGCACGAGATCCCGTTGACTCGCATTCGGGCGGATGTAGTTACGGTACAGGTCCATCGTGAAAATGGTGCTCGTACTGTTCATCATGGAAGCCAGAGAAGAAACAATAGCCGCTATCAACGCTGCAAACGTGAGCCCCTTAAGTCCTGGGCCAACATACTCGTTCAAAAGCCACGGGTAGGCTTCATCTGCAGCTCCGATCGGGGCGGCAAGCGCATATGCAACAATCCCGGGAACTACCACAATCAGTGGCAGGAGCAGCTTCAGAAAGCCTGCAAAAGCAACACCGCGCTGCGCTTCCTTCAAACTCGGTGCAGCCAGCGTTCGTTGGATGATGTACTGATTACACCCCCAGTAAAACAGGTTTGCTATCCACATACCGCCGACCAAAACACCAATCCCTGGTAATAACTCCCACGCATCCTGCCGTATACCATCGTCATCAGTATAAATCAGCTCACCCTTCTGAAGAATCATGTTGAAGCGGTCGGGTACTTCGTTCAGCAGTTTGCTGAGACCCGAAAAAACACCTTCTCCCCCACCGTAAGCATTCAGCGCAAGCACTGTGGTCAAGAGTCCCCCGCCAATCAGGAAACACACCTGAACCACATCTGTCCAGGCGACCGCCTTGAGTCCCCCGTAGACGCTGTACACCGTGGCAAACACCGCGAGCGCCAAAACTCCTTGCCACAGCGTGATGCCCATGATGCCCTTTAGAGCAAGTGCGCCGAGATAAACAACAGAGGTTAGGTTCACGAACACGTACACCAGCAGCCAGAATACCGCCAAGAGAGTCCGTACACGCGCGTCATAGCGAACCTCCAAAAACTGCGGCATCGTGTAGATGCCCTTCTTCAGATAGATGGGAATAAACAACCACGCAACCAGTAGCAGCGTGATCGCGGCCATCCATTCATAGGTTGCGATCGCCAACCCTAGGCGGAAGCCCGAACCTGACATTCCAATGAATTGCTCCGCCGAAATATTGGACGCAATCAACGAAGCACCAATAGCCCACCAAGGGAGTGACTTACTGGCTAGAAAATAGTCCTCAGCGTTCTTGACATGCCCCTTCTTCTCTCGCGAGACCCACAGCCCCAACGACACAATCAGGAGGCAGTAAGCACCGAACACAAGGTAGTCAATCAGAGCAAACTGCATCCGATAATAATTTGGAGATCAGCAAAAGATAACCGGATTTCCTGAACTACCGTACGCGGCGCCAAATCTCATCGTAGCGCGCGTCACCCTGGCCGCCCAAATGATGCCACAGCGAATCGCCTTCGAGTCTACAATTAAATTCGAATGTCTGGCCGACATTCTGAGGAATAGCACTGTACTCTACGTGCTCGGTATACTGTCCCAGGGAATCAAGCGTGTACCGACCACCCTGCGCGTGCACGAAGGAATCGGCGGTCTGCCGGATAAACATCCAGTGCGTGCTGTTGAGCACCTTGAGCGTCGGCGCCTGCTGGTAATCAGGATCACTCTCAAACCCCCCACCCAGCGCTCCCGCTGACTCTCTGATTTCGACCAATTCCCAGGAACCGACAAGGTCCGGGCAATCTTCCGAGCCCATCTGCCCCGCTTCTTCGACCGCCTCCTGATCTGCCGCAACGCATCCGGCAAAAAGAAAGACGATTGCCGCTACCATCAATAATAGTCTGGAATTCATGGCTCTGGAGTGCAGTTGTGGAATACCAATTTAGTGAATATAATGTTGTTCTGCAAAGCCTCAGTCACCCGGTGCCCGGATCCTGTCCACCAGAGCATCAATTGATGCAGGTGGGGCCGGCGTAAATTTCGAGACTGTAGCAGCCACAACGAAATTGAGCACCATACCCACTGCTCCTATACCCTCAGGAGAAATACCAAAAAGCCAGTACTCCGCAACATTCAGGTCAGGCCGAACAAACTTGAAAAAGACGATGTAGCAAGCGGTAAAGGCTATGCCAGCAATCATGCCGCTTATGGCCCCATACTTGTTCATCCGCCGGGTAAATATCCCCAGGATGATCGCCGGAAAGAAAGACGCTGCCGCCAGCCCAAAAGCAAAAGCAACGACCTGTGCAACAAAACCTGGCGGATCAATACCGAAATAGCCAGCGATGATTACAGCAACCCCCGCAGTGATACGTGCGGTCAGAAGCTCACGCTTCTCTGAAATCTCCGGCATAAATCCTTTTTTCAGAAGATCACGGGCCACCGCAGTCGAAATAACCAGCAGCAGTCCGGCAGCTGTGGAGAGCGCTGCCGCAAGTCCGCCTGCCGCAACCAATCCTATAACCCAGCCGGGCAGGTTGGCAATCTCTGGATTGGCCAGAACCATGATGTCGGGATCAATGGTGAGTTCGTTTTCTCCATCTGCCGACGACCCGACATACTGGATTCTGCCATCTCCATTTTTGTCCTCAAACTTGATCAGACCTGTCTGCTCCCAATTTTTGAACCAGCCTGGAACCTCAGAATAAGGGCGATCCGTGACGGTTGTCAGAAGATTTGTGCGGGCAAATGCAGCAACCGCAGGCGCACTCGTGTACAAGAGCGCAATAAAAACAAGTGCCCAGCCTGCACTTGTACGTGCGTCCCGCATGCGTGGCACGGTATAAAACCGAACAATAACATGAGGCAGACCCGCCGTCCCGACCATCAGCGCTGCGGTGATTGCAAAAACGTCAATCATGCTCTTCTGCCCACTCGTGTAGGCAGCAAAACCCAGATCCGTACTCAGACCATCAAGTTTCTCCAATAGGTGGATGCCGGAGCCGTCTGCCAGCGTACTTCCAAAACCTATCTGGGGGATCACATTGCCAGTCATCAACAATGAGATAAAAATTGCCGGCACCAGGTATGCAAAAATGAGCACGCAGTACTGAGCTACCTGTGTATACGTTATGCCCCGCATGCCTCCGAGTACAGCATAGAAGAACACGATACCCATACCTATAAGCACGCCTGGCACAATATCGATTTCCAGGAAGCGCGAAAACACGATACCCACACCACGCATCTGGCCCGCTACATAGGTGAACGACACAAAAATTGCGCACAGCACAGCGACGAAGCGGGCAGTCTGGGAATAATACCGATCCCCCACGAAGTCAGGCACGGTAAATTTGCCGAATTTGCGCAGGTACGGAGCCAGTAGCAAAGCCAAGAGCACGTACCCTCCAGTCCACCCAAGTAGATAAACACTGCCATCCCGGCCCATGAACGCGATCAGCCCCGCCATAGAAATGAACGAAGCTGCACTCATCCAGTCGGCAGCCGTGGCCATTCCGTTCAGTACAGGATGAACACGCCCACCGGCCACATAGAACTCTCGTGTCGACCCCGCACGAGACCAAATGGCAACCCCTATGTAGAGTGCAAAGGAGATCCCCACCATAATAAAAGTCCATGCCTGTACCGTCATATTCCCTCTGCAATCGATTTTTTATCAAGCCGGTTCATCAGAAACACATACACAAAAATGATCAGAACAAAAACATATATCGCACCCTGCTGCGCAAACCAGAACCCCAGTTTGAATCCGAACATACGCATCCCGTCCAGTACATCAACCAGCAGCACACTGGCACCAAATGACACCAGAAACCAAATTCCAAGAAGTATTCCCACGTACCGCAGATTAGTCCGCCAATACCGTTTTGGGGTCATGTGCAAAAGAAAATTTGTGATGTGTGAAGATACTGACCTTCCCTATACCTGTACCCGGATATTCGGGAAACTCTCTGTATAATTCCCCATTATTTCCGGGGCTGACCGGAAAGGTGAATCTCCTTTGCCGGCATAATCGGCAATCCCTGCTCCTCCGCGAGTTTTCGCACTGCCAGCAAAATCTCTTCCTGCGACAACATGTACTCGTCGTAACCTGTCGACTTAGTGAACGCCAAGACGAGGACGACCAGTCCACTGGTATCCATGTTCGTCAAGCGAACCAGACTCTGATCCGTATGGATATCCGCCCGCTGCTCCAGTAATTGCCGGACCGAAATCAGAAATCGTTCCAGCTGCAATGAAGTGATCTCGTGAGTGAACGTAACTTCAAAACGGATCCGGCGGGCATCCCTTTTAGACAAATTGCAGATTTCTGCATTGGTGAAGGTTTGGTTGGGCAGTATAGAGACGGTTTTGTCGAATCTTCGAATGTGTGTACTGCGGACGCCAACCTCCTCCACTACTCCGTCAACACCACTTACAACTATGACATCCCCGATCTGAAATGGTCGTTCACTGAAGATCACAAGCGACCCGAAAACATTCGCCAATGTATCCTTTGCGGCAAAAGCCAACGCCAGACCACCGATACTCAGGCTTGCAATCAATCCTGTGGCCGGTTGACCAAACTGCCCTAATATAGCTGCTATGACAAGCAGTGTCAGGATCAGCTTCACCGTGGTTGTAACCGGTGCAATCAATTGGTCATCCAGCCGTGTTTCGGTTTTTTCGGCTGCGCGCTTTGCAATCCCCGCGAACACATCCACTGCATGAAATGCACAATAGACCGCCACAAGCAGTACAGCCACCATACCTGCTGTGCTGAGCCATAAATGTATGTTCAGCGGCTCCTGAGGGAGTGCGAGCACGCCTATCACTCCATTCCAGAGGACCACGTTGATCAGCAAGCTAAGAGGCTTGGGGAGCAGCCGATCAACATCGTTGATCACGTCTATGTCTCCACTTTTATTAAACTGCTTCAGCAAGCTACTCAATACCCACCGCACGAAGCTGCGGGCCAAGATGCCCAACAACAGGAGTAGACCTGAGACGATCAAACGACCGACTGAGATATCCCACAATACTTGCTGCTCCAAAAAAGAAAGATCAATCATGTCCATTTATTTGTCTGTCAATAAGCTCAATACTCGTACCTCTGTGAAGTATGTCCGCACTTTCGGGCCCATAGTTGCAAATCAGGTCCAGAACCGTCATGCCGGGTTCAAACCCGACAAAGGTCTGACGATAATCCGGCTGCGAAAAATATAAACGACAAGCGGCACACGGCTCAGGGATTTCAGCGGGTGCCAGCAATTCCGATTCGGGCCAGAAGGCCATTATTGCTTCCATATTGTCAGGACATCCCTCCAATTCCGTCGCGGACAAGAGGGTTGCCGAGAACCCCATCCACCGAAATATCAGCCGGATGGTTGCAACATTCAAAGCTCCCAAATATTCCCACTCGCGTTTGTACAGCTCTCTGATTGCTTCGCCGTAGTGATCAAAGTATGGTGACTGGCCATAATTGAACGCAATTGCTTTCCAATGTCGTTTCCGCCACCCCGGTACCTGGCGGATGCGGGTTGAGGCCTGTGATCGACCGTGCTGCCCCCCCTTCAGCGGTACCGAAATCCACTGCCACCCATCGGGATTACGAACACGTGTACGATTTTGTAATGACTGACGGCTATACTGAAAAGTATCCGCCAGAACAATTATGTCTGCGGCTCTCATAAGTGCCGCAAAAGCCAAGCTCGGCCAGTATTCCGGTGGACGTATGACAATAGTTTTGCCGAAGGGAGTACAATCACCGGGGCGAACAACTCGTTCATCAATAAAATTGGGCATATCTTTTCCGCTAATGAAACATACTTTAGCCCCCGCGTGGCCCCCCGACCAGCCGCTTGGCATCGTGGCCCCGGCGAGCCCGCCTCGTACTCCTGAAAGACAGGAACGCGGACTGAATGCGCTTGCTGCAGACGGATATTCGATTCATTGGGATCCAGGTCAACTTACATCGCATGGCTATCTGGCCGGGTCGGATAAACAGCGTGCTGAACAGTTCAATCAAGCACTTACGAGAACTAAGTTCCTGATGGCGCTCCGTGGAGGATACGGCTGTTTACGCATTTTGAACAGAATTGACTATACTGCCGCACGGCGTACGCAAGGCGTCTTGATTGGCTACAGCGATATTACTGCCCTGCAGCTCTCGCTCTTCAAGCACGCAGGATGGAGGTCTATTTCGGGTCCTGTGGTCGTCGAGTGGGGAGAAATCAATGCTGCTATGAAAGATGAAGTGCGTGAACTTCTTGAAGGACAACTGCCACCCCCGATAGAGGGCTTGCAGACTTTGCAAGGAGGTCAATGCACTGGAACATTACTGGGAGGCAACCTCTCTACGATTGTTCGACTGATCGGCTCCCCATATCTGCCGAGCTTCCAGGGAGCACTCCTGTTCATTGAAGATGTGAATGAGGCAGCTTATCGGATTGATGCGCTGTTCGCGCAACTGAAAAATGCAGGAATACTTAAAGAACTCGGGGGTTTAATTGTTGGCACTTTTACCGGGAAAGATATCAACGACGAACGGTCAAGACGCGATGTGAACGAAATAATCACTGGGTATGCTGGAGGGCACACATGGCCAGTCGTGACTGGTCTCACTTACGGCCACTTTTTTCCCCGCCGCGTACTGCCCATAGGTGTGCCCGCCCGGCTAACCGCAAATATCAACGGAGGACGTCTCGATATCCTGGAGCCGGTCGTTCACCCGAGATTTTCCCGAAATAAATAGAGATTAACGTCATTTTTCTTCAACCTTGCACATTACCGTTAACCAGTGCATGAATTTGCGTGTCGCTGTTTTCGCCTCCGGTGGAGGATCAAATTTTCAGGCACTCGCCGAAAATGCCCTCACGTATAGTGTCACCTTGGTAGTTTGCAACAGGTCCAAGGCTGGTGTCCTTGACCGTGCCCACACCCTCGGCGTGTCTACACATGTGCTCTCCCCCCGAGCTTTTGAGAGTGAGAAACTGTACTCGAATGTTCTACTTGAGCTCCTACATGCGGAAAAAATCGACCTGATCGCGCTCGCCGGATATTTGTGCAAAATCCCTGCCCCGGTCGTAGAAACGTTCTGGGGGCGTATCCTGAATATCCATCCCGCCCTGCTGCCACGTTTTGGAGGTAAGGGTCTCTACGGACACCGTGTACACAAAGCGGTGTTAGAGGCCAAAGAAGCTTTCAGTGGAGCAACAGTTCATTTTGTGGATGAAGAATACGATACTGGCCCTATCCTGCTGCAGAAGAAGGTGCCCGTGCTGCCAGATGATACACCAGACTCCCTTGCTAAGCGTGTCTTAGCAGTTGAGCACCAGATTTTTCCTGAGGCACTCGAATTAATTGCCGAGGGACGCGTCCGTATCAAAGACCGGCGCGTGATTATTAACCCTACAAAAACAACATGACGATTGAACCCCTGAATTTGCCTGCACCTGATGCAGTACGTCCCCGCCGCGCTTTGCTGTCGGTCTTCGACAAGAAGGGGCTGATTCCATTTGCGGAGGGACTCCAAAAATATGGAATTGAGCTTGTCTCATCCGGCGGCACTGCCCGGCACCTGCGTTCCGCCGGCCTGGAGGTGGAAGATGTTGCCGAAGTTACGAAAGCACCTGCTATGCTCGGGGGCCGGGTTAAGACGCTTCATCCGACAATTCATGCCGGAATTCTTGCCAGACAGAATGCAAAAAACGACCAGGAGGATCTGGACCTGCACGGTATTCAACCCTTTGAACTTGTTGTAGTCAACCTCTACCCTTTTACTGAGGCTATCAAACGACCAGATATTAATGATGCTATCGCAGCGGAAAATATTGACATTGGTGGACCTGCCATGGTGCGAGCCGCAGCCAAGAACTTTGCTTACGTAGCGGTGGTCACATCACCGGATGATTACGAGAATATATTGACTTCGCTGGACAACACGGACGGATGTCTCCCAATCTCCCTCAGACGTCAACTGGCACGCATGGCCTTCACGAGAACGGCCGCTTACGATCACGCCATCGCCGCCTATTTTGGAAATGATCAGGAAGACCCGCTTCCCGCGCATATGAGTATACATCTCTCTCGTAAGGCCACGTTGCGTTATGGAGAAAATCCTCACCAGAATGCTGCGTTTTATGGCAACCTGGAAGACCGGATCACAAAGCTTCACGGCAAAGCGCTCTCGTACAACAACCTGATTGACCTGGATGCTGCGCTGGCACTTATCCATGAATTTGCCGATGAAGGTCCAACCGTGGCCATTCTCAAGCATACAAATCCCTGTGGCGTTTCAACTGCTGAAACTCTTCTGCTGGCCTGGCAGCAAGCCTTTGCAACCGATACACAATCGCCTTTTGGAGGCATCGTGGTCATGAATAAACCCTGCAGCATCGATATAGCAAAAGCTGTGGGGCGTATTTTTACGGAGTTGGTCATTGCACCATCCTTTGATGCCGATGCACTGGCGCTGCTTCAGGAAAAAAAGAATCGTCGAATTATTCAGTTCAAATCTACTCCCAGTGATGAGTATCAGATGCGTCGGGTACTTGGCGGGCTGCTCTGCCAAACCGTTGACAGTTCGGCTGATAAGGACCTGCTCACGCCGGTTACAAATCGAAAACCGACTGCATGTGAACTTCTCGACCTCAGGTTTGCTTGGCGTGTAGCTAAGCACGTTAAGAGTAATGCGATTGTATATGCCAGGGATCAGCGGACATTAGGAATTGGAGCCGGACAAATGAGCCGAATAGATTCTTCTGAGATCGCCTTAGCAAAAGGTGCTAAATCCGGCTTGAACTTTGATGGTTGTGTTGTTGCTTCTGACGCGTTTTATCCATTTCCTGATGGCCTACTTGCAGCCGCAGACGGTGGTGCCACTGCAGCAGTCCAGCCTGGTGGCTCGGTACGTGATAAGGAAGTGATTGCAGCAGCAGATTCACGCGGCATAGCAATGGTATTTACTGGAAAACGACATTTTCGACACTGATAACCGACAGCCGTAGTGTATCTTGAGCAATCATAACCCAAAATTTTTCGGAACAGCCCGCATGCCGTTCTACAGTCTGAATACTGACGTAGCCGTGGATCTTGGTACGGCCAACACATTGGTCTACGTGAAGGGACAAGGTATTGTCCTCAGCGAAGCCAGTATCGTCGCAGTTGACCGCAAAACCAAGAAAGTGCTGGCCATTGGCAATGATGCTCTGCCAATGCACGAAAAAACACACCGAGATATTGAGACCGTACGCCCACTCAAAGATGGGGTTATCGCAGATTTTGAGTTGGCTGAACAGCTCATCCGTGGTCTGATCAGAAAAGTCCAAACCGGCTGGTTGAAAACGATTCGCCAGATGGTCATCTGCATTCCCAGCGGAACAACAGAGGTTGAGAAGCGGGCGGTCCGGGACAGTGCTGAGCACGCCGGTGCAAGAAAAGTGCATCTGATCGCGGAACCTATGGCTGCGGCCATTGGGATTGGCCTCAAAGTCCATGAGCCCATTGGAAATATGATCGTGGACATCGGCGGAGGCACAACAGAAATCGCTGTCATCGCACTCAATGGCATCGTAATAGATCAGTCTATACGTCTAGGGGGAAACGAGATTGATGCGGCTATTTTAGCCTACCTCAAATATTATCATAACCTGATCATCGGACAGCGCACTGCTGAACGAATCAAAAGAGAGGTTGGTAGTGCGGTCATTATGGAGCCCGAGCTGGAGCTGTCCATCAGAGGTCAGGACTCGAGCAGCGGCATGCCGAAAGTGCATACCATCACTTCCGAGGATGTGCGCGCTGCAGTCAGCCAGACCATCGACAACATAACAACGGCCGTCATGGCATGCCTCGAAAAGACACCCCCGGAACTCGGATCGGATATCCTCGAACGAGGGATCATGCTAACAGGTGGAGGGGCCCTCCTAAACGGAATGGACGTTATCATTCGTAATCGTGTTGATCTTCCCGTGTACATGGCAGATGATCCCCTCACCGCTGTGGTACGTGGAACCGGCAAGGTTCTAGAAGACATACCAACGTATTCCGACATCCTGTTGTAGACCGGATAGCAGATGAATGGGGAATGCCCTAGATGGCTGCATTCCTTGGTGTTATGCACGCCAGAGGAGCATTTTACCTGTTAAGACCGGCAACCACATCATTGATGGCTCGAACCTCTTGATGACATGATTGACTTGTGGTATCGCCTGCGCGATTATATCCTCTTATCCGCACTGCTGATTGTCTCACTTGTTTTTATGACCAATGCTAATCGACCGCTCATGCGAGGTGTTCGCAGCCAGGCATTGCAAATTGCCGGAACGGTTGAACATCGAATGGCTTGGGCTGCGGAAGCTTTACGTGCCTTAAATGAAAACCGGGCACTCAGAGATGACAATCTCAGACTTACCAGTGAGTTGGCCCGATTACGTGTTGTAGATCTCGAGAATGAAGATATGCGCCAAGCACTGAATTGGAAAAACAACAGCGATCTTGAGACCGTGGCCGCACGCATCGTCGCACGTGAACCATTCGGAACCACCAATTTTTTTACTCTTGATGTCGGCAGCGCCGACGGAGTGGAGATTAATATGGCAGTTGTCAGTCATCTGGGAATTCTGGGGCGCGTGATCGACGTCAGTCGTAACTACAGCACTGTGTTGCCATACCTGCACTCGCAATTCCATGTGCCTGCCATGATTGATACACTTCGCGTTATAGGAATGATTTCAGGTGAAGGCAATGAGCCTGACGTGCTGCAGCTCAAGGAAATTGTCGTAAGCGCTGATGTTCAGGTTGGCCAGCGTGTCATTACACATGAGGCCAGTGGGATTTTTCCTCCGAATATGCCTATCGGCACCATTCTCGAGTCTGATCGCCAAGCAGGCAGTAATTACTGGCAAATTAAAGTGACACCAGCCGTGCCTCTAAGCACCACTCACTCTGCGTTCGTTATTCTGAACCGCCTGGACTCTGCGGGAATTGCACTTGAGACCGTACTGGACAACTAGCTCCCTGCTCTATGCCGCGCTTTGTAATCTGCTTTATTGTATCGTTCATGCTCTCAATCGGCGTATGTCGAGCGCAAAGTGTACTCGACTCCATCCTTGACGTCCGTCCTCACGCATGGTGGGGAGGCATGGTTACCGAAGTATCCACGGGAGACACACTCTTCATGCGCAATGCTGAGCGCAGCTTTATGCCTGCTTCGGTTACGAAGCTGTTCACAACCGCAGCGGCACTGGAGCAGCTGGGCCCCGATTACCGCTATGTTACACTGCTGTATGCGGACGGTACTCAGAATGAGAATACACTGGAGGGAAACTTGGTGATACGTGGGGCAGGCGATCCCTCTACCGGTGCCCCCGGCCCAAATTGGATGGACCTGTTCAATGCCTTCGCAGATTCTTTACTCGCACTTGAAATACACGAAATTAGCGGCGATGTGATTGGGGACGATAACGTGTTTGATGACACGCCACTCGGCTCGGACTGGAGCTGGGAAGATCTGGTATACGGGTATGCCGCACAGATCAATGGGCTAACCTTCCACGATGCCATTGTGAATGTACGCGTACATCCAACACAACCCGGCGCACTAGGCCGGTTGTCTGTCACACCAGACCTGATGGATTACTTTACCCTCTACAACCAGTCAGTAACCCTTCCCCGGGGACAACCACTCGAAGAAGGACATGCACGTGAACCTAATTCAAACCGTATCACAATATCGAGTGCAGTTCCGCTTGGACGCTCGGATCCCGAAAAGCTGGCCGTTCATAATCCAACGCTCTATTTCGTTCACGGGCTGCGGGCTTCACTTGCTTCCCGGGGTATTCTCGTCCGGGGAAACTCTGTTGATGTTGATAACCTGCCAGCTCCACCTGATTATCAGGGTGCCCGTGTGGTCGCACGGCATACCTCCGCTCCCCTATCCGAATTGGTTGCAACTGTAAACAAGGAGAGCCACAATCTTTATGCCGAGCACTTGCTGAAAACGTTGGGGGTTGAACACCCGGACCCGGATGAAAATTCCAAACCCGGTTCAGCCGCTATGGGAGTAGCTGCTGCCATGCGCACGTATGCTGCAGCAAAAATGGACACCAGTAGATTACAATTGGTTGATGGCTCTGGACTTTCCCGGAAAAATCTGGTGACTCCTGCCATGACCATGAAGCTGCTCCGATACATGGCATTACATCCCTACACCAGCGTCAGAGAATCCTTTTTGACTTCATTGGCTGTTGGCGGCAGAGATGGAACTCTTGAGTATCGATTCACAGGGAACGCTGCCGGATTTGGGCGCGTCCGCGCCAAGACGGGATCGCTCGGAAATGTGAGTTCTCTCGCAGGATACGTAACGCGGGAGGATGGATCTATGTTGGCTTTTGTGGTTTTCGCGAACCATTTCCAAGGCCGTCACAACTCCATTCACGCAATCCAGGAAGCATTTGTAAACGTACTGGTCCACTACTACAACTGAATGGGATTGTAATGCTGTTGAAAAAATTATAATTCCCGAAATTATATAACCAACAATCCAACCCATTTAGGAACGACAAGGGGTGTTCTGCGTACACCACGTAGAACATGGGGTATGTTTCCCGCCCAGCGAGATATTTTAGTTAGAATTTGTGATTCGCGCGTGGGCCCTCACATTTACAGAATACAGAATGTCGTATGAACGAGGCAATCCTACATGGTACCACAGTAATAGGCGTGCGCCGCAGTGGTAAGGTTGCTTTGGGATCCGATGGACAAGCAACCCTGGGCAATACCGTAATGAAACACAAAGCCCAGAAAGTGCGTCGCCTGTTTGAAGGCAAAGTGCTCGCTGGATTTGCCGGCTCAACCGCAGATGCTTTTACATTGTTTGAACGATTCGAAGAAAAGCTCCAGCAATATGGAGGAAATCTTGTACGCGCCGCTGTAGAGCTTGCTAAGGACTGGCGCACAGATCGGTATTTGCGCCGCTTGGAGGCATTACTGGCTGTCGCGTCAAGCGAACGCCTGCTGCTCATCAGCGGTAGTGGTGACATTATTGAACCAGATGATGATATCGTAGCAATTGGCAGTGGAGGACCATTTGCGCTTGCCGCCGCCCGCGCCATGATCAAACACGCCCCCCAACTGACTGCCAGAGAAATTGTAACGGATGCACTCGGTGTAGCCGCAGATATTTGCGTCTACACTAATAATTTCCTGACTGTGATCGAGATTGATAACCAGTCAAATCCGAATAATTAATTAGCTAAAATTGAATGAGAACTCTAGGAAACCCACACCCAACGCGCACAGTGCAACGTGCCTTTATGTTTGTAGACTACGAAAATCTCTTTGACTACATAAAGCATCACGATGTCCAGCAATCCAATCCCGAAACCAAAACTGGCACACTTCTGAGTGCAATTTCGCGCTACATGGAAGGCATGCGTGTCAGTTTAGCCTCATCCGTTGCCTATGCAGATTTTGCCACAATCGGTTCAGTTGGGCAGCAGATTCAGCAAAGCCTTTACTTGGCTGGAGTAGAGCCGAGGTTCGTACCTGCCTCATTACAGTCGAACGCTTCAGAAATCCAGATTTGCGTTGACGTCATGAATACGCTCCAGGTCCAGAAGGATATAACTGTAATTATCCTGGTTACCGGTGATCGCCTCTACCTCCCTCTGATGAAGTATTGTCAGCAAAGCGGTTTGCGCGGTGTTGTGATAACGTTCCAGTCCCCTGATCCAACCCAATCGGCCGAACATTCAGAACTTTTCATTGACGCCAACACGCTCCTTGAACAGCCATCACATGCCTCACACTCAAGCGAGCCCGTTCGCTCTGCATCTGAACAGCCTCACCGAACGGTCGAATCCGGTCCGCCTCCCGAAAAAATAACCGAAGTTGCGAACGAAACTTCACTGCTTGCACTCGAAGTCATTGACCGCTTCTTCGGCCAATATGAAGAGGTCTATCTCACTCCACTTCTGCGTAAACTGTCAGAAGCACTTGGAGGTGACGATGATCCCAAGGCCCTGGTTGGCGACCTTAGCGAGGCTGGCGCAGTATGGCTGGAAAAGCGCCGGGGATACCCCTATGACTACACAGTGCTGCTTATCAATCACGATCATCCCAACGTCCTCGCAATTCAGTCAGCTGCACAGGAATACAACGATGGTGAGTATGTCGACTTCGACGATGATCAGAACAGTCTTTATTACAACCGGGATCTCGGCAATATCAGAGAAGACAGCAGTAATCCACCAATAGTTCGATGATAGCGCACTCAGAACTTACTCCACGCGAAATAGTGGCTGAGCTAGATAACTATATCATCGGCCAGTCGGAAGCCAAACGTACTGTGGCAATTGCACTGCGCAATCGCTGGCGTCGGCAACAGGTACCCGACGAGTTACAAGATGAGATTTTGCCCAGTAACATTATCCTCATGGGGCCTACCGGAGTAGGTAAGACGGAAATCGCCCGTAGGCTTGCACGTCTGGTCGAGGCTCCCTTCGTTAAGGTTGAAGCTACAAAGTTCACCGAGGTGGGCTATGTGGGCCGCGATGTAGAAAGCATGATCCGTGACTTGGCAGACCGTGCCATCCGACTGGTACGCCAGGAACACGAAGAGCGTGTACAGGATCGGGCATGTGAACTCGCACGCGAGCGCGTCCTCAATGTAATTATCCCCCCTGCACCCATGGTGGCTATGGATCCGGACAACGGGCAACCAGAAACCCCCGAACTGGCAGAATCTACAACACGAACCAAATTTCGTGAACGTTTGAAAGATGGGCGCCTCGCCAACCGCGAGATTGAAATCGAAGTCCAGAGTGATCATTCCTCACCTATGATGCAAGTGTTCGGCCCTATGGGCATGGAAGAGATGGGGGTGAATATTCAAGATCTCCTTGGCAATTTTGGAGGCAAACAACGCAAAAAACGCCGTCTGAAAATTTCGGAAGCCGAAGAACTGCTGACCAAAGAAGAGGCCCTAAAACTTATCGATCTGGACCTCGTGACGCAGGAAGCCATCAAACGTGTCGAAAATTCAGGTATCGTATTCATTGATGAAATTGACAAGGTGGCCAGTCGCTCAAGCAAGAGAGCCGGAGGCCCGGATGTCTCCCGCGAAGGGGTCCAACGGGACTTGCTGCCCCTGGTCGAAGGAGCCACAGTCACGACCAAGCACGGTATGATTAAAACAGATCATATCCTGTTCATCGCCAGTGGAGCATTCCACGTAGCCAAACCAAGTGATCTGATCCCCGAAATGCAAGGGCGCTTCCCCATTCGGGTGGAGATGCACAGTCTCAGTGAAGAGGATTTCTACCGTATCCTCACACAGCCGCGCAACGCTTTGCTCAAACAATACCGAGCACTCCTGGAAGCCGAAAATGTTAACCTTGGCTTCACGGATGATGCGGTCAAAATGATTGCTAAAACAGCAGCCAAGGTCAATACCGACGTGGAGAATATCGGGGCCCGCAGGCTCCATACCATAATGACCACGCTGCTTGAAGAATTACTCTTCGAGTCTGATGGCTCTTGTCCGAAGACGGTCAATATGGATGCCAGTGACGTTGAATTTTATCTTGGCTCTATCGCGAGCAATCGCGATCTGAGCCAGTATATCCTGTAGTTGGGCTGGCCGGTGACTTCCTCACCATACAATCTGAACAACGCTGATGTGTGCGCGCGTTACCAGGCACTCTGGGAGGCGGCTCCCGCGCGTACGGTGTTCGCATCTCTGCGGTACGCAAAAACCATAGGTGAAGCGTTCGGTTTGGATTCTTCCATACATTTTTGCGAAGACGATACCGCACTACTGCTGCACACAAAAGGGAGTGGACCGCTGCGGCGTGTGATCGTACCCCCTTTAACACAATATTCTGCTTTACTTCTATGCAAACCCACGTCTGCTCACCTGGTGCACAGGCAGACCAGCCCCCTGGATCACCTTCTGAAGCATATTGAGCAGAAAACCCGAAGGGCCGACCTGCTCGTTAAATTGAACGATCCACGTACCGCACAATGGCGCGGCTGGGATGTTCGACCACTCTTCACGTACATGATCGATCTTCCAAGCAACACTGACGACTGGTCAGAGGGTGCACGCAGGACCTGGAGATCAAAAACATCCAAATACAAAATTCAGGAAGATCCGCGTTATTTACGTCAGATCATTGATCTATGTGTAAAGAGCTACGAGCGGCATGGACGCCGCATGCCCGGCAAACCGGCGGCACTGGAAACTATAGTAACAGCCATGGGGCCATGGGCACGCACTTTCGCAGCCATACGCAATAATACCGTTGAGGGCGGACTAGTTATCCTGCATGATGACCGTACTGCGCACTACTGGATTGCTGGCAGCATCCCAGGACCGGCAATGACTGTACTGATTGGCGAGGTACTCACAATTTTGCATACGTCAGGTATAGCCAAATTCGACTTTGTAGGCGCAAATACCCCCTCTATAGCAGAGTTTAAGCGTACGTTCGGTCCTGTGCTGACACAGTACTACCACTTGCAGCGGCGCCCGCAGATTCATTTCGGACGTTGAATCATGCGCCTTCGTACTGGCCACTGGCCACGGCTGCTCACAGGAATGGGCATGCGTCCACCATTGTATCTCTCCCTCCTGACTCTGATACTGTATCTCTTTTGGCGCGGTTACGACTACGCCATCAGCGATCAGGATGAAGTGCTGCCTTACCTCATGCACCTCCTGGATCCGAGTCTATATCAGTTTGATTGGTTCGTGAACGTCCAATTGGAATCATTCGGCCCGCGGACGCTCTTTGTATTTATGGCTTGGCTGCCGGCAAAGCTGTTTGGCCCCTATGCGACTATACTCATCTTCTATGTGGTAAGCTGGTTCGGTACAAGCATGGCGCTGTATACACTTGGACTGCAACTTACACGCGAACGTCTGGCCGCTACTATTTGTGTGGTCGTGACGCTGCTGTTAACCCCCAAATTCACATTGGGAGGGAATGACCTCGTGACCTGGATACTTACTCCAAGCATACCGGCTTGGACACTCAGCCTGTGGGGCCTGGTATTTTTTGTGCGTGGACGGCCAATGCGTGCCGCGATCCTTATGGGTCTAGCTACCTGGATGCAGGCATTGGTCGGTCTACAAATAGCCATGGTTTGTGCGCTGCTGCTGCTGTGGAGACACGGATGGACCGCACTGCGTCCCTACCTGTTCACTGGCAATTTTACATTGGCTGCACTGCCGGCCCTAGGACCATTGATCTGGTTCCAGCTCACACGGCCGCATCCAGACGGACCCTGGTCGTATTTCTATATGCTGTTTGAATTTCGGGCGCCGCACCACTATATGCCAACCTCGTTCACTCCCGAATCAGCATTGGGCTTCGCCGTGCTTCTCGGGCTGGGACTTGCTTCTTTCTCCCGGGTACCTCGTGTTTACCGCACACTCATCCGCCGATCATTGATCATTGTTGCCGGACTTTGTGCGCTGTCTTTTTTGTGCAGTGAGGTGCTGCGTGTGGATACGATCACCAAACTACAGCTCTTCAAACTCACAGTTCTGGTCAAGGTGTTCTGTGTCATTATGGTATCTAATGTAGTCGCACAACTGATCCAGCGCTTCAGCCAACGCACCGTAACCGTCTTCTTCGACCATGGGCATTATGCGTTTGGAGCTACGCTGCTCATCGCAGCCACATTACTCATTGTTTCTCCTGACACACTCGGTATTCGACAGGCACCAATCACCGATCCTGCCGAGCAGGTTGCAACTTGGGCACGCCAATCGACCGACAAAGATGCTGTATTTGCCGTACCTCCCCATTGGGCACACTTCAGATCACAGGCACAACGTGCTATCGTCGTGAACTTCAAGGCTATCCCTTTCCACCAACCCTATATGACACAATGGTTTACACGGTTGTTGGACATGGCGCCAATTACACCACCCCAGCGCGGAGGACTAAATCTTATATCCTCACTTGACAGTGCGTATCTGGCTCTACCGAGTGAAGAGATACGTCGTTTGTCAACCACTTACGGGTTTCAGTACATCGTGCGACACGAAGCTGATCCCCCCGAAGACTTCCAATCCGTCTATCAAGCAGGCCCCTGGACCGTATGGCGCGGAGATCCTCAACCCTGAAGTGGCTGGACCGCCTGTTTTCAACGCAGGGACTCAGCGGTCCTGTCCTAACATTGCTTTCGGGCGCCAGCATCGTGATGGTGATCGGCTACCTGGCACTCGGGGTTATTGCACGACTGTATCTGCCCGCGGAGATAGGAATAGGCAAATACTTTGTAACCATAATGGCTTTGGTGGGGGCGGTCGCCTCACTGCGATACGAGGATGCTCTCATGCTCCCCAAGAAAGATGAGGACGCTGCAGTACTGATCTGGTTAGCTGCTACGGTGATGCTCCTCACTGCAGCACTCCTGACAGTTCTTGCGATATGGAGCACTGAGATAGCCCTTTTCCTGGATTTTCCGGCGATTGCTCCCTATTTACCGCTGGTGCCCTTGGCACTTATATGCATGCGATCAGGCAAGATCGCAGAGTTCTGGCTGGTACGCAAACGGGCATTCAGACACATAAGTGCAGGCCATGTAAGCCTGACTACTTCCATGGTCATTGGCCGTATTGGTGCCGGCGCACCGCCGATTAACGCCAACGAGGCGGGGCATATTGGAGGGTTCATTTTTGGGCATGTGATTGCCAGCAGCTTTTTTATTTGGGTTGCTTTGCGTCGCAGTGCTGCTGCCATCCGTACGGCTTTTGGGTGGCGGCGAATGCAGCAGGCCGCGGTACGCTACCAGCGCTTTGCACTCTTTTCAACTCCTTCCTCCGCCATCGGAGCGATTATGGGACACCTGACCGTACTGCTCATTCCCTTCTTTTTTACGACTGATGTTGCTGAGAACGCACTCGGATTCTACGGCATGGCCCTCGCCGCAATTGGCATTCCCATCTCCTACGTAGCCCGGTCAGTAGCCCATCCTTTCTTCGTTAGCGCAGCAGAAGCACAGCTAGCTGGCAACCTTTCCCAGATCAGCAGCTTGGTACATCGCCGGCTGATCATGATCGGCCTCTTTCCCGTACTCGCCGTTATGCTTGCCGGGCCCGATTTCTTCGAACTGTGGCTGGGCAGCTCCTTTCGACAAGCAGGAATCTACGCTGCATACATTGCTGCCTGGCTGGTCCTTAGCTCAACCGTATCTCCACTGACACGCGTTTATGATGTCACTGAACGTCAACGCCTGGACTTTGCGATGGCCCTGCTGCTCCTTGTATGCCTGTCCGTCGCCTGGATACTGGGAGGTCTATCAGGAAGTATTGACGTAATGCTGATCGCAGGCGGCATTACGGGTGCAGTTGTCCGCAGCGTGCAATTATTTGTGATTCTCCGACTGGCAGGGGTTCCATGGCGTGAAGGAATTGCTCCCTATCGTGACTTCTTTCTGCTCTCACTCCCGGGTCTAGCTCTCATTGGGACTGCCCTGCTTTTCGGTAACAAATGGATCACTACTGGAGCTCTCGTCCTGGGCGCTGCTTGTTACTTCGGCCTTGTAATGTGGAAGGAACAACTCTTCAGGACGCTCTCGCCCAACCGCACTCCGGGCGACGAAGCCTGATCCAGTTTTGGCGAATTGTGCAAGACCCTTCATCTGAACCTCAGAAAGGTCCACCACTAACGATAAATCTGCGCATGGACTATCCCACCGTCGCAGGTCCTATTCTGACATCCGTACGAAAATCCCATGTGCAATAGCTAAATCCTCTGCTCCAAATTTATGTGCGTAATTTGTCAGGCGTAGTTCGTGTTTGCCAGAAAAATACGACTTAGGAATTCAGTTTTGCCAACGCCTTCTGGCACCGTCTGTCTTCCTGAGAAAGAGCTTCCGGCACATCGCGACCCTCCGCCAAGGCCGCAAGGACTCTTCCATGGAGCATCGTGAACCGGGGTGGAACAGCTTCTCCGATCATCTGACGAATACTGGTATGCCCCCCTTTTTCCATTGAATCTCCCCACTGGAAAGTACTCGGAATAGTCTGAAGCCAGCCGCATTCAGCAGGACTGAGGACCCGATTCTCCCAAGGATGCAGCGTACGATCACTTCCTATGTTTCCGCTCGCGGTCGTTATGGTCGCCGCCGGTCGGGTTGGATCCATCCGCCGGTAGCTGGAGCTTCGGAACCCCTTTACCAACCGCCACGAACCATCCTCGTTTCGCACTGTCGGTCGAAGCATTAGACCCTGACAACGCGGACACACGGCCTCCGTGGAAGCGATGCCCTTCGCGCCACATCGCCCACAGTGATCCGTCTCCCAAGCGCTGGCACCGCTTCCAGGCGGTATCGCGGCCACCATTTCGTACCTCCGGTCAAGCCAAACGGGCACCCGATGCATAGGATAGTCGCTCGAACCGGCGGTCTCATCGGACCCCGCATCGAGCGCAGGCAGGCCCGATTCGCGCAAGGCGTCATCAATCGTAACGAAGTCCGGGGAATCCGGACCACCGTGGGTAGGGGCTGGAAACGGCGCTCGCCCGCTCCTCTTGAGTACACCAAGAGCATCGGTATCCTTCCTTACCAAGGTCAAAAATGCCCGCGAACGATGTTGCGGAATCCCGAATTCGCATAAATCGACGACCGCTGCGTAGACGTAATAATCAGACTCCAGTCGATTGCAGAGGATCTTCGCAGCAGAGCAAGGAGTCGCGCTGTCTGGATCCCAAACCCTTCGCCGCAGAAACGCGGGCACATTCTCGACCACAACGAACGTTGGCTGTAGTTCCTTGGCAACCTCGGCGATGGGCAACACGAGCAGATTGCGACCGTCCCGAGAACCAGCGTCTGGATCGTTCTCTTTCCCTCGGTTTCCTCTGGCCGAGCTCATGCCTTGGCAAGGAGGACAGCCCGATAGCAACACGGGGCTCTCCGATCCGTGGACCTCCCGAAAGGAATCGACCACGACGGGCCACATTCTCCGAAGATCCCCAGAGACGGCAACAGCCTCTGGATGATTCAGTTTGGCGACCTCTAAACGTTTCTCGACCAACTCCGACACCACGCGAAACTGGAATCCGGCAGCCGCGAATCCCACATCGCCGGTGCCGCAGTTCGAGAAGAGGCTGACGGCTCTCACGGCGAGTCCGAATCAATGTTCAAGCGTCTCTCCTCTTCACGGACTTGATCCTGTGCTTCCAAAAAAGCCTCATTGGCCTGCGTGGCACGCGTTAGAAAGTCACTCCAAGAGATTTGCTTGATACGGTTCTTGCTTTGCCAGAGCTCGTAAGCTCCCTTCTTGTCTCGATCAGAGATCCTTACGCTGTCGCAAACCAAGTCAACAACCCACCCTTCAGGGAAAGCCTTAGCAAGTTCCTGGTTCGCCAGAAAGAATTTATCGAACGCCTCAAGATAATTATGGAGTCTGTCCCAGTCGGCATTTGCAAAACGGTGTCCGACCGCCTTGATCTCGACTATGTGAAGCCTTCGACTGAGGTTCACGAGCGTAAAATCCGGTCGCTTTCTGCCGTGATCAATGGAGAAAACCTCCTCCATGCCGTATTGATCCTCAAAGAACGCAGCGAACTTCTTCTTGAACAGATTGAGACTCTGATTCGTCGTGATCGGGGCCCAAGTCGCATCAATCAGCCACGGAGCCTCGGCCAAGATTTTCTGGAGTACCGGCTCGTGCCCGCCCGTCTCGAGTGCGTCCCCAAGCTCCCGGATTGCTCTGACGCGCTGGTACGCGATCTGAGCGTACGAAGCCATCTCCGCGATTCGGGTCTTCGAGAATAGATCCAGCAGGGAGTCCACCCCGCCGCCCTCGCCGAATGTCCTTTTGTGGAAGGCTCCGAGGGCGTCCATCAGAGCCTTGTGTGGCGCGACGGAGAGGACGACCTGAGTCAATCCACTTACATACTCCCTGTCCTCGAGTTCGTCTTCGGCGGCAAAGCGACCGATTTGCTTTCCGAACTCCAAGGCCGTGGAAACGATGTCATGGTCGGCGAAGCGCCTCTTGGCCTCAGCTTCCAGCCCAGACACTTGCAGAAAGAGTTGCTCAACTCTTTTCCGCCGAGGTTTCCGAGAATTCGCCGCGATCTTCCTGATCCATTCGGAACCCCACTCTCGAAACGCTCGCCCGTAGTCGGACTCCCACAGAATGTCCTGTCGATCCGTGGTAACGAGATCTTCCCCTTCGTCCTCGTCGAGCCACTCGGCGTGGATTTCGCCTACAAGATAGGAGCGCACCGTGAATTCGCCGGTGAATCCCGCCGACTGTCCGAACGCCCGAGTTGTGGCCACGATCTTTCCGCGGGCATATATTCGAACGCCAGCCATCTCCTCGTTCCTGTAGGCTTCCTTGGCGAGTCCCATCCACCCCGACACGGGAAGGTCGCGCTGTTCGTCCGGGAGCGACACCGGTACCTCGGATACATCGACCCGCGTGTCCTCCAATAGCGGGATATCGAACGATCCAATCTCGAACGGGAGATTCTCCTGCGGATTCCTAGTGTCTTCGACGCTTATCTTAAAATCGGGCTGGTGAAGTCCGAATCGTCGCGCCATCTGCCGATGAAACACCTCCTGATTCGGAACCCTCTTCGGCAGGAAGTCGATCAGACGAACCAGCGTCCCCCGCTTCGATCGATATGTCCCGTCTTGGTCACCTACTTCCATTGCGACCTGCTTGTCGTCGTCATCTAGGATCTTGTCGTACGGCATGATGAAGTGGGAAACCAAGTAGCCTTCGTCCGTCTTGTCGCCTCCAGCGGAGAGGATCTCAATGCGCTTGCAGATGCCGAAGGGAGCGAGCTTCCCGATGCCCTTCCGCCCCATTACCGAGCGTCGTTTTCGCCTAGAATGCCCGCCTTGGGCTGGGTCGGCCCTTCGGTCTTTTCCGACCTTCAGAAAATGGTCATTAGCCTCCTCTCGGGTCATTCCGTGCCCGTCATCCTCAACCTCAATGGTGTAGCCATAGCCCTCCACCTCCCTCGTTTCTCGGTTCTTGCGCGCCAGAAGAGTCGCTAGCGGAACTCGAACCACAACGTTCTCCGCGTCTGCGTCGTACGCATTGGCAAGGAGCTCGGCGACAACCGCGCTCACGCGATCGTACAGGCGGACCCCTAGTTTATCCACCGTCATGCGAGTAATTCGCATGACGTAGCGATTCGAGTTCGGGGTGTCAGTCATTTGTGGATCCTGATCGAATGATATCGGAATAGGCAAAACGACCGCGGTCGGAAACGGGCATTGTTGTCGAGATGTTCCACCAAGATCGTTGCAGTCCCTGAGGCGGTGGCCAATGCAGCCATAATTGTAGCCATACCAAAACTGGCAGGAACGACCTTCTCAGTCGAATCCACTACAGTCACGGAAGGATCTACACTTGACCAGTCGATAGCGGCATCGGTTACGGATGATCCGTCTTGGCCTTGGACGATTGCGTTGAGTGAACGCTCTCACCACGCGAGTCAATCCTCGCTTTCTTCAGATCTGTCTTATCCAGCACCAAGATGGTGTATCACCGAAATATGTAATTCTGAACTGGAATCCCTTCTACCATACTGAAGGTTCTCAGACGAAATCACAGGCTATCAGCGAGGACCAAGAAACTTCCTGACCTCGTTGGCTAGATGATCAAAGTCTTTTGTCTCGCACTCCCAGACGACCAGAACGTGCCAGCCCATTTCCTCCAAGGCCTCCTTGTTCCGTCGGTCACGATGGACATTGCCGTCCAGCTTGTGCTGCCAGAACTCGCGCCGGGTGGTGGGGAGCCGGTTTGCCGAGCAGCCCGGATGGCGATGCCAGAAGCATCCGTGGACAAAGATCGCCTTGCGGCGTGGTCGGAATACCAGATCGGGACGGCCCGGCAGTTCCCTGGCGTGGAGGCGGTAGCGATAACCCATGCCGTGAACGAGCCGCCGGACCATCATCTCGGGTTTCGTATCCTTGGAGGAGATCCGACCCATCAACTCGCTGCGCTGTCGGGCAGTAAGCGGATCACGCCCAGACCTCCCCTCTTGCAGCAGCCGCTTCTTCGGGTTCGATTGCGAGGCCATGGCTCTGGTTTCCCATCCGTCATCACTGTCGCGCCTCGACTTTCCTGATGAACTCATTGAACGTTCAATAGCCATCCCTGTTGGTCCAAGGTGTAGCTGTCGTGGATAGTACGGAGCACAGCCGATTGAATCTTCGCGTCGGCCATTTGGTCCGTTTGGGATGGTGTTATACCAAGTTCGAGTGTCAGGAGATGCTTGTCTGGAATCTTCTCCGCCTCCTTCAGAACCTGTCGCCAGCGGTCCTTACAACTCGACTTGGTCCCGAGCATCACCAAGTTCCGGCATCCTTTGGATGCAGCCTTGTATTCCTCGATGCTGGGAAACAGGAAGTCCGGTCGATTGTTGCGTTCCGTTTTCGGACCACGATCGAACGACGCGTTGCGGGCGCGGAAGACTGCCTCTGCATAGTACTCCAGAGAATGACCTACCCGCGATTTCCGGCAATTATGGACGCTGATCGAGTAATCCACGAATCCATCCACATCGATCCCGTTCTCGGCGACGAAGCCTTTCTGAGGGCGTTTCGTCACGACCTTGTGCTCAACAAGGCGACGGAAAAGGGCTTCCTCGTGCCCCAGCCCAGCCAAGCAGGGAGTGTGGCGCTTGGATCATCTTCCGGGCTGACCCACAATATTCATCTCAATTTAGCAGTTCGGTATAGATAAACCCATCTGAAACCTTTTCCTTTTACATTGGTTCCATTAATTGGGCGGTTGATGGCGTTTTTCGTGGATTTTGACCGAATAAAACCGTGTTTTCGTCCTGAATCAAGTCTCCCGACCTGTTTAAAAATTATCCACTCATTTCACCCTCAAGGTGGTAACATGTCCCTGTCTATTGTGCTTCCCTTCAACCAGTCAATTCGGATCAAATCGGCTAGTCACAACCATACGACCTCGGACGCGGGCGCCTTCTTGTTGCGGTCGGTGATTGATCGAACCGGAATCCTCGACTTTTTGACCGA
>MPNB01000046.1 GCA_002238805.1 Rhodothermaceae bacterium bin80
CTCAAGGGCTGGAAGCGCTGGTTATCCTGGGCCATGCGTTGTCGACTTGAACCCATGAAAAAAGCCGCCAAGACGGTTAAGAATCATCTATGGGGAATCATAAATGCGATCGTTCTAAAAGTTAGTAATGGCCCAGCTGAAAGCATAAATAGCCGCATCAAAACCATTAAAGTTCGTGCGCGTGGATTCCGAAACACAAAGCGGTTTGCCAATGCAATTTACTTCTATCTCGGAGGACTGGATCTGTACCCCGAAGGCCTCCAAAAACAGGCTCCCCACTCATAAAAGTGAAGAGCCGCTTTTACTTTAGCTGTTCCACATGAGGAGACCGATCGCGTGCGTGATGATGTGGTCTTTTTCCAAGCCGTGCAGGTAGCGCTGTCAAAACGCGCATCGTCTGAGGGCAAAACTGATGAGGAACTGGATCATGCCATGCGTCAGATTGTCTCCCGGGCCGTAGTACCGGACGGGATACTGGATGTATTTGCCTCAGCCGGGCTCCCGAAGCCAGATGTTTCGATCTTGTCCGACGATTTTCTGAACGAAGTTCGCGACATGCACAGACCCAATCTTGCTGTAGAACTGCTGCGGAAACTTCTGAAAGGTGAGATTAAGGCGCGCCGAAAAAAGAATATTGTTCAAGCTAGATCTTTTACTGAAATGCTGGAGCAGACAATTCGTCGCTATCAGAATCGTGCTGTAGAAGCTGCACAGATCATTGAGGAACTGATCCAGCTTGCACGGGAGATGCGAGAAGCGAATGCTCGTGGCGAAGAGCTTGGGCTCTCGGAAGACGAACTGGCGTTCTACGATGCACTCGAAACTAATGACAGTGCAGTTCAGGTGTTGGGTGACGAGATTCTCTGCAACATTGCCCGCAAACTGGTTCAAACTGTGCGCGACAACGTCAGGATTGACTGGACATTTCGTGAGGATGTGCGCGCCAATCTTCGGCGCTTGATAAAGCGGAATCTGCGAAGATATGGCTATCCACCGGATAAACAGGAGAAAGCAACGAAAACAGTACTCGAGCAGGCAGAAATGTTCTCCGATGGCCGGGCAAATGCGCAATAAGAAAGCAGTACAGGATTCATTTCGGCGCTATATGAGGATATGACGGTGAGTTTCGAGCCTGATCTTGAAGATATTATCCTTCGTAGGTTTAAGAAGTATGCCATTGAATGCAATGCGGAGGACATGGATGCCAGGGAGCTCTTGGTACGATACTGCGAGATGCTGAAACGACACATTGCCCCAGTGCGTCGTACGGTTCATCTCTCTAACGAGATACATTATTCCCTGGAGAAACTCTCGCAAACAACAAATCCAGAACTTCATAATACGGCACTGGAAGCGCGAGACACGGTTTTTCAGCTTCAACGACTATTGTCATGTGGAGGAGATGTGACGCGGTTTTTGAGCAAGCATATAAAGCGTCCTCCCGAAGATCAGAGGATTCCCGACAAGTTGCTCTGGGATTTCGGAATGCACCACTTCCATCTTTGCCGAGATACCGACTCGACTGGCTTTGTACGCCGATCGGACTATTTACTTTTTGCACACGTAACTCAAGACCAAGCGTACTTTGTTGATGTAAGACCACACCGTGATCCTCAGGGACTCGAGTGGGTTCATCAGGATTTGCTTAAAATCATCTACTCAAATTGGCCAGAATTGGTAAAACCCCTTGTTATATCAGGTGTAACAGGGGTTAAAATATCTGATGAACAGAAAAAGGAACTCAGGAGAAAGAACGCTAATCATGCCCCAGAACTTGGCGGTCAAGCTGTCAGGCCACTCGGTGGGGGAATTATGATGGATGGTTCGAGCACATGGTGTAGGCTGTATGCAGATAGACTGTTTGATGAAATCAGACGTCATCAGGACTACTTTGACAGTCAACCGTCCGAGCTCCATTTTGCACTAGAAAACAGAGGAGTAGATGTTTCGGAAGAAGTGCACTTCGATCTTGAATTGCTGGATGACCTAGATCTTGAAGATGCAGTTAGAGATCGTCTGAAGTCTGATCACTGTTTAAGTAAAGGCTTGTGTAGTGTGGGCTTAGTGGTGGTGGAACGGAAAAAGCGTCTCCCTATTGTGATTACCAATGTTTATGCCGACGATAAAGCATGCTGATCAATGCTATAAACGTGAATATGAGAAATACGGACTGTAATGGGATTTGCCAATTGGTTTAGCACTTTTTGCAGTAATATCCAAGTCCAGAATTCAGACACGATATCCACGCGCTACAAGGCTATCACAAAGAGGCTCAACACGGACTTCTGGGAAACAAATTCTGAGAAATCTCACAGCCTTCTGGTTGGATCCTATGGTCGCAATACCGCGGTTCACGGCACAAGCGACGTGGATATGATTTTCCAGTTGCCGGATTCGGTTTTCAGGCAATACGACAGCTATAGTGGGAACGGGCAGTCAGCTCTGCTGCAGGGCGTGCGCACTTCGGTCAAACGGACTTATTCTAGGACGAAAATCGGTGCGAATGGCCAAGTCATTGAAATCCCCTTCAGTGATAGGAGCACATTTGAACTGGTTCCCGGATTTCTCAAAAGGGATGGCCACTACATCTATCCTGATTCCAATAACGGAGGAAGCTGGAGGATGACGAACCCGAGGCCAGAGATTGAGGCGATTCGTGAACGAAATAGTGCGTGCAATAACAACCTCGTCCCGCTCTGTCGAATGATGAGATCGTGGAAGAGAAAGCGGCGGGTACCAATTGGCGGACTACTCATTGACACGCTGGCTTACCAATTCATAAAAGACTGGGAGTACCGCGACAAGTCATTCCGATACTATGACTGGATGTGCCGCGATTTCTTCGAACACATGGCCGAACAAGATATTGATCAGAAATACTGGAGGGCACCGGGCAGCGGGCAGCAGGTTCACATAGGTAGGGGACAGTTCCAGTACAAAGCCAAACGCTGCCGGAACATTGCACTTGAGGCGATCAAGTACGGAAAAGCAGGACGTAAACCGTCGGCCAAGAAGAAATGGCGTGAGATTTTTGGCACGTCATTTCCTAATTAACAGAGTATGGATTCCCGTGACCCGATCGAAAGCCAAGTGCGCGACTGTTACGGCCGCGTTGTCTACTCTCATAAAACGCACGAAAAATGTGCGGATATTTTTGTCAAGCGCCTCGAACGGATAAAAGTGTTTCAAATCGTGCTCTCGTCGATCACTACGGCGGGCTTTCTTACCGCGATCTTCGGCGAAGAGGAGATCGGCATCATGGTCGGTGTTGTTGTTTCAACGGTCTTGCTGGGCCTGAACACCTACACCAAGAATTCTGATCTCGGCGAACTGGTACAGAAGCACCGCCGCGCGGCCGTTGATCTGTGGCATATCCGCGAGAAGTACCTCTCGCTTATCACTGACTTACGGTCTGGACGGGAGTCACTGGATAACATCATGGCTCGCCGAGATGCGTTGCTTAAAGAGCTATATGGTATCTACTCTGGAGCACAGAGTACAACCTCACGAGCTTACAAAAAAGCGCAGAAGGCCCTCCAGAAATATGAAGAGATGACTTTTTCTGACGATGAAATCGACCAAATGCTTCCCAGGGATCTCAGGAGGGGTACCAAACGTGATATGGAGAGTAGCCGAGTCCATGAGTCTGCATAGATAACCGATTTTCTGTGGGACATCCAGTCAGCGTATATACGTTCGAACGATTGCTAAGCATCTTGGTTATTGTAGTGGGCTTTTCGCGAGGTCTCCCTGCTTCTGGTATCTAGGAGGTTCGGGATGGACTGAACGACGGGGTTCCCGCCGGAAACAAAGCTTTTGATCGTATGGAGAACTCTGATTCGAACGTGGCTCGACTTAATCGGCATCTGGTAAGTCGAAAGAAAGCATTCTACCCGGTAAATAAACCTCTCGGAGGATACCTGAGGCGTTATGGCAGGTTTCAGACAAGGGGAGTTCGTTATCAGGATCTCAGCCGATATGTCGAAGGAGTGCCGCTATACGATGAGGATGGCAAGGATACACTCTGGATGAGTGTGTTTTATCCCCCCAGCGAGCAACGGGAAATCAATGATGACCTTGTCGTAACCTACGCTGACCTGAAAGCCCACGGGGATCTTTCAATCGTGCAACACCTGTATGTAGATCGGGTTGATCTGTGCGTGTACGGGAATACAAAGCCATACAGGGTAAGGATTGTCAATGCACTCAACGAGAACTGCGACTACTATTACGTCAAGAAAACTGATGCGAACCGTATTTATGGTCTGGAGCTGGAACACCTGCTTTCACCGAGCCGGATTCACTACTTCGTTCGGGGCGATACTACAATAGAAGAGCATATCGTGGGAGTGCCAGGAGATGTATTTCTGGCGAATGATATGCCGGAGAACCGCTTCGATCTCGTACGGTTGTCCAAGCAGTTTATCAAATTCGACACGCGCTGTCTTTTACAGTTGCTTGGCGATATGCATACGGGCAACTTTGTTGTTAACATTACGCGGGACTTTGAGAAGCATCACTATCGGTTTCGGGCTATCGATTTTGATCAGCAGAGTCACCACCGGAATATTGAAGTCTACCGCCCACAAGCTTACACTGCCAATGCTCCCTTGATGAAAGCGGTCCAGGAAGTACTCGCCCCGACGGTAGTGGCACAATATCGCAGAGAGGAACGGGCACTGATGGCCCATCGTGTCAGTGTTAGTGACGGGCGTGTGGAGGCGCTACTGGAAGTGATGCGGAAAGATAAAATTGCTAATCCAGGTGATGTGCGCCAGTTGGCAGCAAGCCTAGATAAATTCTACGGGGATGATCGATACGCTACGTGCAAGCATATGGGAGAACTGGTATACAACTCCATTATGAGTTTGGACAATCGGCCGACAGATCAGGAGGTGAGGGTCATGATCGATGACACACTTGAAGAGAATCTACTGTAGCCCACTACACCAGAAACGGATTTTGCGAGCGTTCAGCACCGATTGTGGTAGGCGGGCCATGACCTGAATAGACTAACATGTCATTCGGCAGAGTGAACAGCTTTTGGAAAATGGACGCCATGAGGGTTCCCATATTTCCGCCTGGCAAGTCTGTTCTTCCGATGGATTGATTAAACAGTACATCACCGACGATAACAAAGCCGTTGGCGTCATCTACAAAACAGATGGAGCCAGGTGCATGTCCAGGTGTGTGCAGGATGTGCCATTGAGCATTGCCAAATTGTATAATATCCCCTTCATCTAACCAGCTACCGGCTTTAGGTGGGCGTACCATCCGTATGCCGTACAGTAATGCTTGAGCTGGTGCCCCGGCAAGCCAGATAGATGTATCTCGATGGGCTTGCCATGAAAGGTTGAACTGTTTTGCCAAAGTGTTGCACCCCAAGATGTGGTCGATGTGTGCGTGTGTGAGTAACAGATGCCGCACGTTGAGATTGTTCGAGTTGATATAGTTGACAAGTTCCGAGGTCTCTTCGTCGGTCGAGCAGCTTGCATCCACGATGACAGCTTCCCCGTCACTATCGCAGACATAGCAGTTAGTGGCAAAATCACTGAACGTGAATGGTTTGACGTGTACGGTGGGCATATGGGTTCAGGTAAATGTAGGGGGTGCAATAATAATCACGAACTCCCCCTTGATTGTGTTCTTATCACGAAAATATTCAAGCAGTTTTTGCAGATTCGTCCGATGGACCTCCTCGAATTTTTTGGTTAGCTCCCGGGCAACTGCCCCGGTACGTTCGGGTCCCAGAGAGTTTACCAGATCAGTCAGCGTGCGGACAAGCCGGTGTGGACTCTCGTAGAGTACAATTGTGCGCGTTTCTGCACGGATTGCTTCCAGGCGTTGATTGCGGCCTTTTTTGTGGGGCAGGAAGCCCTCAAACACAAAGCGTTCAGAAGGCAGTCCACTGGTGGTGAGTGCAGGAATCAGTGCAGTGGGGCCGGGTAGTGCTTGCACAGGGATGTTTTTCTCCCAGCATAAGCGAACTAGATAAAAACCGGGATCACTCAGTCCAGGTGAACCCGCATCACTGATCAGAGCTATCTGTTGTCCGGTCTCCATTCGTTCTATCAGTTGCGGTGCACGCTTACGCTCATTATGGTCATGGTAGCTGATCATTGGCGTGTCAATACCGTAGTGCGTGAGAAGGATAGAGGAACGCCGGGTATCCTCACAAGCCACAAGGTCAACTGTCCCCAGTATCTCTATCGCACGGAATGTAACGTCAGACAAATTCCCGATGGGAGTGGGTACCAAGTAGAGCATCAAGTGGTCAGATGGTTCCTATGATTGCACTGGGGGCCGTCTTCGTATAGTATAGATGCGCCGACCAACCTCTAACCAATTATTCGCACGTATGGTCGATTGTACACATTTTCGCAGAGCGGTACTCTGGACGAATGTCTCGGCGGGTTGGTCAATAGGTAGCCATCCGATAAGGGGCCCATTTGGTCCAAACCTGAGTCGGGTTCTGTATAGCCTTCGGGGCCTATTCGACCACTGCAGTGCCGTTTTGGTTCAAATGATTGGTAAAATGTTAGCGGCTGGCGTTAATCAGATATGGCTTTGGTGTTCGGGATAACCCGTTTAGTGGATCCTCGTGATGTCATTCGCCGCCGCCCATAATTGCAATAACCACGTGCGACGCTCCGCTTTCGCTCTTGACCACATCCCACGCCCTGCGCCGCAGTCAGATTGGCGGCTATCTCTTCGGTAAGGCGCCGGCGTTAAAGCGCACATAGTACGTGCGGCGCAGTGCCATCAGGTTGCGCCGGATCTTTGGCGTGGGCTCCACATGATCCGGAAACGGATACGCGTGCTCAATCAGGCGCACTTCGAACCGGGCTGCCCTCCAGGCAAAGTCCCGCAGCTCGGTGCTGGCGGCCTAGTCGGCCATGAAGACACCGGGAGCAAACTGGACCACACGACCACGTTGGTCTCGAATGTCAACTCTTTCTGCACCAGGGTCGCCGGTGCAGAAAGAACCAGGACCAGTGGAAGGACCCTCATTCAGCGTGTGCGCTGACGAAAAAAAGGCAACCCGTAGGCGAAAGCAGCACTACGGTCGCAAAATTAACCAGTACGCATATTGCGGACAACGAGTCTGAAGTCCTGCAGCTACCACAGGTAGACGATACTCAGGCTCATTGGTGCCACGTAACGATCCGGTCCTGCATACCGGTCATTATTGTTACAATCTCTTCTTCTCTGATCGGCCCAGAAGTCATCATCAGAATCGCAGTAGAAAGGTTCGTACTCCTCCTCCGCCTCATCATGCGGCAATTTGGAGAAGGGTAGATTGAGCCGAAGTTCTATCGCCAGCCTGTTTTGATTGAAGCGAAATACTTCAAGTCCGACTGCACCGAAGACCCCGATCCCCGCTCCATCTTGCACAAACGCATCAGACTGGGTCGCAAACAGCATGGATGCTCCGCCGCTGATCCAAGGCGCTACGGCCTTGTCAAGTAGGAAGTATTTTCCGCCGACCGTGATCGTTCCATACTGGAAGCGGTTCTTTTCGCTGCCATTGTCCACAACAAGAAAGTCGGCAAAGATGCCAAATCGCGGTGTTTCATAGTGCCACCCCATCAAGAAGCCGGGAGCCGGCGTGGCATTTTCTCCTGGTGCAACCGCGGCGGCCAATCCGAATGCCCACAAACTGATGTCCGCCTCCAGATCTTCTGTGATCAGAGTTTCCATTGTAGCCGTGGATTCTACTGTCTCCTCACTGTCCAAGGCTGCTACCAGCCGTCCGGCAGCTTCAAACGCCTCTTCGATCGAGACCAGCCTGACTTGTCGCTCGCGAAGGATCGTGCCCACAGGAATCTCGTGGCTTACTCGCAGCAACACCTCTTCTCCCAGGAAGTGTACTCCCACGCGGTAGACATTGGCCGTATCGGGAACCTCGTATACCGGCTCCCCTACGTCAATGCCTCTTCTTCGCAGTGCCTGGCACACCAATAGCGCCACCGTTTGGGCATCCGATTCCGCCATGTCGGACAAATTATGAATCAGGCAACTGGCCGTGGTCGTATCCGCCTGCGCGGACGAGGGCGCCGCGGTGTCATCTTGGGCCAATATCGGCTCCGATGCAATCGCGATCCATGCCATGAGAAACGCGAGACTGCCCAGATGCCAGACCGTACTGCGGCCGTGCATTATATGTGTCTTCGCTACATGCCTAATTGATGCCATTGTCTTTGGAGGCTGAATGCGAACTGTGGGGTTCATAACGACATCGTGTGTTTAGTTTGGGTTTCGGGTGTGATTCGATACATTACATTCGAGCGTTTTCTTCCAGGAAGCACATAGCGTTCGACCCCTTTGGTTTCCTGAGCAAGTCGGCTTACAGAACTCACCGAAATGTTGAGTTCGGCGGTGAGTTCTTTGCGGTTTTTTGTGCAATGGTTCCTGATTTTGCAGATATCCCCCCCAGTCAATATAGTCTACATGGACCTCTGGAATACACACCATCTACTGGTCCCTTGGCAATTTCGGATACCGTAGGGTTCCGTCCGGGCGTTGGCGCGTGGTGGTTCGATCGTAGGCGTAACAACCGGCGTAGCGGGAATCCATACCCACCAGCACGCAATGGCGGATATGGTGTCCAGGTCAAGGTGCACCCGTTGTCGCATTCGGCACCTCCTGGTGATATGGTTCGGCGGCTGAAACGCTGCGTGCGACCACCGTTCCCAACATTAACCTTACAATTGTGCATGTTTCAAGCTTTGGGGTACATTGGAAGGCCGAGCAGTCAATCAATCTTAACAATGGAGTTCCCATGCGATTCGTATTAGTCATTAGGTTCTCCCGCAATTCGTGTGGAATGATTAAATTTGGGCCTTACCAAAATATAGCACAATCAATGGAATCTTATCTGGATTTGACGCGGCTCACCTTGGGATTGGGGGATGACTGGAAGATTGACAAGGTACTACTGGATGAACAGATCCAGCAGATTGACATCTACGTTTCGCATTCAGGGGGTGCGTTGGTTTGCCCCGAGACGGGAGAACCAGGGACGCTCTATGATCATCGGAAAGTGCGAACTTAGCGCCACTTGGATTGCTATGAATTCAAGTGTTTTGTTCATTGTCGGATTTCTCGGATCAAGTCTTCCGTGGGTGTGCGGACGATTAAGACGCCTTGGGCGAGTGCCTCGAACCGGTTTACGGATGCGTTTGAGCGCTGGACGATTAACTTGCTAAAAGCGACCAAGAACCAAACGAAGACGGCAAAGCTACTTCGTAGTAAGTTTGACACGGTCAATCGCATCATGCACCGCAGCGTAGCGCGTGGGGTGAAGCGGAGATCGCTGGACGATATTGTGCATGTGAGCGTAGATGAGAAGGCCTTTTCAGCGTGGGCATACCTACGCAACCATTGTCAGTGATGCGGCGCGTGGCGTGGTCATTGATGTTGGGGAAGGTCGGGACAAAGTCTGCCCAAAAGTCCTGTTAAATCGCTTTTTGGCAGAGAAAAAGGGACAGATTAGGACCATTACGACGGATATGTGGAAGGCCTACATCACCACGGTCCGGGAGTTATTCCCCAAGGCCCGTCTGATCCACGATCGATTTCATTTGATCCAGTACCTCAACAAAGGGCTTGATCAGGTTCGCCGCAGGGAGGTGAAACAGCATGCGGAACTCAAACACAGTCGTTATGCGCTCTTGAAAAACGAACAGCATTGAACGCAAAAGCAAGACGAAATCTTCAAAGTAATCCAAGAAGCCAACTTGCAGGTGAGCGTCGCCTAGCGGTTGCGCGAAGAATTCAAGGCCATCTTTGAATGCGCTTCATTCAACGAAGCAAAGAAGTACTTTGAATTCTGGCTTACCAGTGTGAAAGCGGCGGCCGTAAAAGATATCCTGAAGGTAGCCGAGACCTTCAAATGACTCCTCCAAGGCGTGTGTAATGCCCTTTGTCATGAACAATCCAATGCCAGAGCTGAGCGAATCAATGGGAAGATCCAGGAGGTTAAAACGATCGGCAGAGGATACAGAAAATTCGAAAACTTCAGATCTGCAATCCTTTTTTCTGTGGAGGCCTAGACCTCTATCCACAACATTCGCGGTAGAACCAGTCACTATTATGGTCGCGCTTCCGTGCGTGGCTACTCAAGCCCAGGAAACGGGACAGCGCATCACCGGATCCCAAGGGTGTACAGGGGGCTAACTGAAGATGCTGTTCAGGGTAATCACCGCCGATAGGATTACCGTTGCAAATCCGATTACCCAGATCAGCACGTTGATCTTTGATGTTTGGGCATCCAGCTTGGCCTCGAATTGAGCAATTATATTTGATGATGCCATTTCACTGATAATTTCTGTGAGTTCGTTTGCTTCGTCCGCTGTGCGCTCCTTCTTGCGAAGCAGCTTCGAAGTTCGTGTGAATTGACCTTGATGGTCGTAGTCTTGTGCCGTGGTACGGCTTGGACGGATTCAGGACGTTGCAGGTTCCGTAGAACGACTGCCAAATTGTCTGGATATATCTGAACTTCCCCCCTTTTTGTTTTCTCAAAGGTACAATATTTCCCAGGAAATCGAGTTTTTTTGAAAAATTGATTACCGCGATCGGGGGATACGGCAGGATTTTGTTTCGGTCCTGTGAGCCGAATGACTACAAAAGTTTGATGTTCAAGAGTTTGAACGCACGCTTTTGTGTGGCACTGATCTTTTCTATCATAACCACTTCGGGTGTAGCGTCTGTGCCAATTGTCGGAACGACAACCAGGCGGCACAGTCCAGAGAGTTTTTCCATCAGACTCGCAAAACTCATCGCCTTCTCGCCCGCTACCGTTCGTTTGGGGATTTATAAGGGAATTATGAAGCAAGGTGAATCATGGAACCATTCTCGTCCCCGGTGTGTATACGGATGCACTTGGTTGGGCATGAATCCGCCGGATACTGCAGACCGAATATGTCTGCACACAGATCGAGGCCTTCGGGATTGGGGCATCTGCGCGGCGAGGGGCGTTCTCGTTGGAGACCCCTACGACCCGTGAAATTGAAAGCAAGGAGACCATCAATGTGGTTCACCTTACTTTATAATTCCCATTTATAAATAAAGGTGCAGGGGGAACCTTCTCTTAACACGGTGTGCATACGAACGCACTGGGCCGGATAGTATCCGGCGGATAATGCAGACCGAACATGTCTGCAAACAGAACGAGGCCTCCGGGATTGGGGCATCTGCACGGCGAGGGGCGTTCTCATTGGAGACCCCTATGACCCGTGAAATTGAAAGCGAGGTTAAACCCATGGGTTTTCACCTTGATTTATAATCCCCATACGTCAATAGGGCATACGCAGGCCGTTATCGGTTTGGGGATGCCAACCAAATCATATACAGCCCGTCCCTAACAACGCATACCAGCGATCTATTTCGTTTTTGCGGTAAGATGTCTTAATACTACCTTACCGGTATAGTGTGGTCGGGCCCTCACGTCAAAGGCAATCCTTGCGAAGAGCCAGATCCCCACTATGCCAATAATAATGTTTGCGCACCACATGCCTATCCAAGGGCTGAGCAGCCCTCTGTCTGCCAACTTCTCTCCCTGAACCAGTGTGACCCAATAGAAGAGGAAAATGCCGACCGCTACAATGCCGGCTGTTCCAAGACCGCCCCGGCGAATACTCAAGCCAAGTGGTATGCCAATAAGGACGAAAATGAAGCATGCGACGGAAATCGAATACTTCTTGTGAATTTCGACCTTATAGCGGTTGATGGCCGATGCCGTACGCGCCAGGTTTCGGCCTTTACTGCCAATAGAACTTCGGGCATCTCGGCCGTAATCACGTGCACGCTGGTATGTACGCTTGATTTGATCTTCGGTCAAACCACTGAGGACGGCACGAGGCACTATTACTGTCGAGTCTGCTGGGTTAGCCCCGAACGTTGAGGCAGTAGATGATTCACCGCGAAGCCATTCTACGGGGCTCTCGGGAGAAACATCCGTAGGCGCAACGTTAGGTTCTTGTTCAGGGGGCGGCACTGGCATACTGCTGCGTAGCTCAGATTCCTGTTCTGACAATCGGATCTCGAGAGAGTCCACGATGCTGAGCATACGGTCCATGGGTGTTGATCGATCTGACCGATACCCGGTGGACGGATCACGCATCTGAAAACCAAGCTCACTGAGGTCTAGGCGCAGTTGAAGGCGCTCGAAGGTCAGTTTCTCATACCGTTCAGTCCCTTTTAAATTGGATCGGCGGGTGAGTCTGTGCATCTCGCCATCGGTCAGAATCAGGTTCACAGCGTTTCCAAGTGGAACCAGGTTCCCCCTGTTTGCCCGGATAGTTGCACCATTGGTGCCCCCTTGAGTGTAGTCGTAGATAAGAATGTCTTGAAGAAGGTTGCCATCCCGCTCGCCGACCAGAATGCTGTATTCATCGATCTCTTGGTAGAACACACCAGGCTCCAGGTCGAATCCTGGTCGAGCAGTGCGGATCGTTTCCCACATGTTACGTGCCCTGAAGTTTGATTCCGGCAGCAACACGTTGTTAAAGTATACCATGCCCCAGGTGAGGAGGATGGCCGCAGCAAATACTGGCCAGGTCAGACCCCACAGCGTAATACCGCAATTACGGATGACCACCCACGTGCGCGATTCAGCCAATGAGCCGAAGACCATCAGGGAAGTCAAAAGTGCCGACATGGGCACAGATAAGACAACCATGTAGGCCAAGTTGTAGGCGATAAGTTCCAACACGAGTCCAAATGGCAAGTCCCGGCCTGTCAGTTCCGGCAAAAACTTGATGAGAAACTGCATGAACAGCAAAAAAAGCAGCGTTCCCAACCAACCCAGAAACGGGCCGGGAAGCTGATGTAGGACCATACGATGAATAATGTTCATGTTTCGAGTCCAGACTACTCGTGCAGGACCAGGCACCTGTGTTTCCAAGACTGCAAATACCCGAACATTCCAGTTACTCCGTATTCGGGTGTTGCCTGTGTAGGCATGTTTGGGAATTTGGCAGCGCAGTCATAACGTGGCAAAAAGCTACATATTCGGACTGTAGCTTGTGAACAATTTACCTTTAACACTCGATCCGGCAACACGCGTTCCAGTCCGTAGTTACACTGGCTCTGTTTTTCGCGTTCAAAACATGGCAATCGCAGCATGAAATTTAAAGGTGCAGGCCTATTTATATCTATCGGAGTATTTGCGTATGCGCTGGTACTGTACCTACTGACTGTTGCCCCCACAGCGAGTTTTTGGGATGCAGGGGAGTTTATTGCGATTGCGCACGGACTGCAGGTATCGCATCCTCCCGGGGCTCCCTTCTATATGTTAGTCGGGCGGCTTTTTTCCATGTTTGTTCCTTCAGAGTTGATTGCACTGTCGGTCAATCTGGTTTCAGTATTTTCCAGTGCATTCACTATACTGCTGACGTATTGGATCATCGTTCGATTGCTCCGGGAGTTTAGTCCGAACACGCGTGCAGGTAATAAGGGGCCTGTCTCGGCGACCTTTTTTCATCGGTTCGGTGGAGTGGTTGGGGCCTGCACGTTTGCAGTGACGGATTCATTCTGGTTTAATGCAGTGGAGGCGGAAGTGTATGCGATGTCTATGCTCTTCACTGCACTCGTAGTTTGGCTGATCATGAAGTGGAGCGATCTTGCGCGGGAGGAACTTGCCAATACGCGTGATCGCTTGGGATTAGGGGCAAACCGGATTCTTGTACTGGTAGCCTATTTGTTTGGGTTGGCTATCGGTGTACACCTCTTGAGTTTACTGGCACTCTTTTTCATTGCATTGATATTCTTTTTTGTCGAGTACGACCGTAAAGAATGGGATGTTCAGGGACAGCCTAGCTGGAAGTCCGGGAAGCGATGGCAGGCTATTTCGCTAACTCTGGTAATAGCGTCCGTTGCTTTTCTCGTTATTTACCCGGGAATTGTACAAAAATTGCCTGGTATCGCAGGAGAAATCGGACAACCATTGATCGTGTTGCTGCTGGTGGCTCTTGGAGTTGTTGCAGCAGTGTGGATAACGCATACACGGCAAAAACAGACTGCCAACCTTGTTGCTGTATGTCTGCTTATGGTGCTGGTCGGGTACTCCAGCTACGCAGTCATCTTTATTCGCAGCGCGGCTGATCCGCCCATTGATGAAAATGATCCCGAAACTCCAGAAGCAATTGTATCCTATCTGGAGCGTGAGCAGTACGGAGAAACCAAACTTTTGAGTGGCCCAAGTTTCAATAATGCGACCGGTGGTTTCGATGAGAACAACGAAAAATTGTTTCCAAGACGATATTCACCTGCGCCGCAGCACGTAAATGTCTATCGGCGCTATGACTCCGACAGGGAGTTCTTCTGGAAGTACCAGTTGGGGCATATGTACCTGCGTTATTTCCTATGGAATTTCTCCGGACGGGAGAGTGACGTTGAAGGAGCGCGACCAATAACGGGAATTACATTTATTGAGGGTCCAAGCGAAACACTGCAGCAGACTCCCAGCGAAAAAGCAAGTCGCAATAGATATTTTGCGCTGCCCCTACTATTGGGTTTCTTTGGAATGTTTTACCACTTCCGCAGGGACTGGCGGCGTGCATTCAGTGTGCTCGTCCTGTTTTTGGTCACCGGTATAGGTATCATTCTCTATCTCAATCAGACACCGCTGCAGCCGCGGGAGCGGGATTATTCGTATGTCGCGAGCTTTTTTGCTTTCAGTCTGTGGATTGGAATAGGAGCCAGTGGATTTCTTCGGCTTGCACAGGACGCAATAGGCGATGCGTTCCGCAATATAATCTGGGTTGTTGCTGCGGTAGTTTTCATAGCTGTTCCCGGTTGGATGGCTTTCGAGAATTTTGACGACCATGATCGGTCCGGTCGTTACGTTGCGCCCGATTACGCGCATAATATGCTGATGAGTGTTGCATCGGATGCGGTCCTGTTCACGAATGGTGACAATGATACTTTTCCTCTCTGGTATGCGCAGGAAGTCGAAGGTATTCGAAGGGATGTACGCGTTGCAAACCTCTCACTGCTGAATACACCATGGTACGTGCGGCAACTGAAAAACCAGTCTTCACGGGAATCTGCCCCTTTACCCATAAACCTGTCTGAAAGAGACATAGATGATCTCGGTGCCAGCCTATGGGAGCCGAGGACAATACAGTTGCCGGTTGACCCAGAGCTCTTTTCTGAGGAATCAGAAGTATTCATCGGCCAGTCCGACAGGAGCATGATCGACAGTGCGATGACCTGGATGTTGCGTGGTCGGCCATTCGGCACGGATCCGCAGACAGGCGAAACAAGGTATCTCCTATATGGTGCAGACTGGGCCGCACTGAATATAATTGCTGGAGCAGCTGCTGATGGATGGAAACGCCCCGTGTACTTTGCTGTAACCGTGGCGTCCGACGGACGTCTTGACCTACAGAATTATTTCCAGCTGGAAGGACAGTCGTTACGTATCGTTCCGATACATCACGAAAATCCTCAGGGGCGGATTGATCTTGGCGTGACCCCAGAGCGGTTGAAGACTTTCAGGTTCAGGAACCTTGATAACCCAAAGGTCTACTATGATGCTAATATTCGGCGTATGGTGGACAACTACAGGAATGTTTTTGCTCAGACTGCAGCAGCGCTGATTGAGGCTGGCCGAGTGGAGGAGGGCATTGCCCTTATGGACGGGCTGATGGAAAAAATCCCGTTCACGACGATCCCGGGAGATTTCGTTTCTTTCATGTACACGTCGCGGGTTTATCAGCAGGCAGGTGAGTACACAAGGGCGTTGAAAATCCTTCAACATGCCGAACCCCTCACCAGGCACAGGTTACGATCAACCAACAACTCTCAGAGTATGAATGAGATGACCTACGCCTTGGTGGATGCAATACGCAGAGCGTATGTACAGGCGGGGGATTACGAGGGGGCAGCGGCGTTTGAGAACAATATTCGTGAAGATTTCGGGGAAGAGGCAAACGTTACTGCGGATCAAATGCGTGCATTGATGATGGGGCTGCCGGAAGGAACTATTTTTGACAGCTCCGGGAATGCTGTGGGGATATCAACACAGGAATCTGTCGTACAGGACTCGGGATTACAAGACGAACTTCAGTAGCTTGAGGATCAGATCAGCTGGTATCGAACATGGCGTTTCAGTTTCAGGAACATGATTTTGAACGGATTGGTCGTGCGCTGGGTGCAGTGCCCAAACGGCAGGATCAGGTTGTATGCTACGAGGTCACTAACGAAGAGCTCGGCCAGACCATCAACCTGGAGATCTCAATAGATGTTGAATTTCCAGGAGAGCTCAAGGGGGAAATTCCCGGTCACATTGTGACAGCCGAAACGGTGAGTGGACAGCTTCACCTGGTCGGATGTACTGGCCTTGTAGCTGAGGAGGAGTTTCAGGAGGTAATCTTCTATGCGAAGGGGGACAATGTCGTGAACGCGCTCATTGTGCAGGCCACAGCCTGGTGTCAGTTTTATGCCAATTATGACCGACGTCTGCTGGACATGGATTACACCAAAATGCCCCGGCAGATTTCGAACAGTGTGATTTCTTTCCTGATGGCTGAAGGGGCCTTGGAAGGTTTCGCATTCGATGATGAGGATGGAAACCCCACCTGATCACTGGCCCGATCCGATTGACGACGCGTTGGAGGGTGAGATAACAGTCTCTATTGCTCATCAACAGCTTGATTTGGATCCAGATCTCGTATGGCACCTAGTTTGCCAGGTGGAGAAGGGAGAAGGTCAGCGTATCCGGCAACTGGAGGTCACCCTCATGAGTGCTGAACAGCTGCGTGAGATGAACAGGGCATGGAAGAATGCAGATTATGACACGGATGTTCTGAGTTTTTCGCTCGGTGACGGAACGGCGATAGACGGCGAGATCTATGTGAGTTTGGATTTTGCGCTAATCCATTGTCATACCTACGGTGCCACTTATATCGAAGAGGCCTGCCGATACATCGTGCACGGCGTGCTTCACCTCCTGGGGTATGAAGACGATACCCCCAAAGGTGCACGAATCATGCGCAGAAAAGAAGATCAGTATCTCCGAAGCGCGGGGGTTATCGGTACCTGAATTGTTTGATAACGTTTGGATCCTTGCTGCGACGCAGGATTTGCCCACTGTGAACATCCCGGAAGACAATTTCTTTTGGTTGCGGTGTGACGTCCATTAGGAACATAGCCCAGCCCCAAAAACTGTATCGTGCCTGGGATACGATATAGGGGTTGGACATTATTTCCTTGATGGACTCCTCGGAGGTCAGTGCTTCCGGGACTGCAAGAATGTCGACGGGATTGGCAAATTCACGATCCTTCGGTACATCCTGGTCAAGAATTTCCGCTGCCTGTCCGGTTACTGTGGTGCGCGTTGGTGTAGGTCCGCTGGTTCGCTTGAAGAAATAGTGATCGCTGGAAAGCTCTCCGGATCCGTACAGAAAGATCAGGATTAGCAGGAACAGGGTCAGCATGGCGATCTCGAAGCCCTGTGTGCCTGCAGTAAGCCCTCCGGCCATCTCTTCAACAAATACTGCACCCACGAGGATTGGGATCTGGATCAGTGCACCGACGCGTGAAAGTAGTCCGGTCAGCAGCATGAATCCGCCCAACAAATGCGACAATGCAACGTAGTGTAGCAAAACAGTAGACCGCAGCATAGCTGATGAATTCGCGCCGATGAGGTCCAGGAAGCTGTTTGCATCTGCGATGAAGAGCATCCCTCGGATAAGCAGGCCGAGTCCCAGATACATGCGCAGAAGATCAAAGGCATGTGCACGGAAGCGATACAATCTGGCCAGTACTTGCCGTAAATCATTTGGGGGAGTCCCGATCAGTCGATCCAGGCTCCAGTTCCCTGATCCACAGATCACGACCAAGAGCAACATGAAGAGTACCAGCGAAGACAGCTCCAGTGACTGGTTTGCCGAAAACAAACTTCCCAGACTCAGAAAAACTGCTCCAAACAGGATTGGAACCTGGGAGAGGGCGGCGATGCGCGTCCAGAACCCAGCCGTGATCAGGAGTCCGCCAGCCATATGAAAACCAGCCACGAAGAGGTGGGTCCAGCTTTCGGACAGCCATCCCGGCGCTCCCGATGGCAAAAGCGCCACGAGTGTTGATGCGTCAAACAGAAAAAGAATCCCTCGTGCAAACAGGCCGATGCCCAGATAGATACGAATCAGGTCAAAGGCAATTTCACGATATTCGTCAAGCCACGCGTCAAATTTTTGGAGCATTCTATAATCTTTTTTACCTTGGGACGTTAATAATAACTAATTTGGGCTACGCAACCCAAAAATACCTATTCTGCACCATCTTGAGAGATGCAATTTGAAGATCATTGTTTATTTTCCGGTTCCTGCTTTTTTGCTGATGATACTCACTTAGTGTGCTGTCTGTCCGATAACTGCAATGCTAACAATTGATCGAAGGTCGTGGTTGCTGAGGCTTCCCCTGGGAATCCTCGTACTGGTGCTAGTGGCTCTGTGTTCTGAGCCGGTCTGGGCTGCTCCCCAGGAGGCCGATCCTGAGTACAGGGCGCTGCCCTTCATAAGCAGTCGTGTGCTCATGTGGGCGGTTGCCGAGTTGCATTTGATGTTTGCAGCGTTCGTGCTGGCAGTTCCCATTTTCGCACTCGTCATTGAGTTCATCGGTTACAAGACGGGGGACAAGCGTTATGACCAATTGGCATACGATTTCACGAAACTGCTTTCGGTGTCGTTCTCATTCACGGCAACCTTAGGTGCGCTGCTCACCTTCGCTCTGATCGTTTTTTATCCGGCGCTCACTCAATACCTGGTGAAGATATTCAGTTGGACCTTTTTACCGTACGTCCTGCTGTTCTTCCTCGAAGCTTTTTTCCTCTACGCGTATTACTACGGCTGGGGGAAGCTCTCTCCCCGGTTGCACTTATTCTTGGGGCTGATGCTCAACATTGTGGGCACAGCGATCATGTTCATTGCCAATGCCTGGCTGACGTTCATGAACACGCCCAACGGAATTGACGAAATGGGCAATCTGACCAATATCTGGGAGGCGATCAATAATTATATCTGGATGCCCATCAATATCCACCGGATTATTGCTAACGTGGCTTTCGGTGGGGCTATCGGGGCAGCTTACGGTGCATTCAAATTTTTGGGCGCAAAGACATTGGAAGCCCGGGCTCATTACGACTGGATGGGGTACATAGGTATTTTTGTGGCTATTTGTGCACTGCTGCCTCTCCCGTTTGCGGGTTACTGGTTGGGTGTGGAGATTTATGCGTACGACCAGAGCCTTGGAATCACGTTGATGGGAGGTACATTTTCGTGGTTGTTTATCGTGCAGGCGGTACTTATCGGTAACCTGTTCCTGGCGGCCAATTATTATCTGTGGCTCAGTATGGCCCGAATACCGGGCGCGGAACGCTTCCGAGGGTTTATCAAGTACCTTCTAGGAATCATTACGCTTTGTTTTATCGTGTGGGCAACACCACATTCGCTTGTTGCAACGGTGGAGGAGGCCCGTGCAATGGGTGGCTCGCATCATCCCATATTGAATGTGCTGGGTGTGATGAGCGCGAAGAATACAGCGGTTAACCTACTCATACTCACGACCTATGTCAGCTTTCTGCTCTATCGGCGTGCGAACAAGGAGGCTATAGTTTCGTGGGCCAAGACCGGGAACTGGGTACAATTCGGCATATTTGCTGCAGTAGTGATCTATGTCGTATTTCTGGGGGTGTACGGATATTTTGTGGACGCACAAACGCGTATTGGACTGAGTCGGCCGCAGGTAATGTCTGTACTGTTTGCGATGGTTTCCGTGACGGTCATTGATATTTTCTTGTTCAAGAATGCAAAGTCCCGCGGGGAAATCGTGTGGGGTAAAATTTCGGCCCGATCTCAGTATGCCCTTTTCTTCCTGGCGATCACGTTTACCTGGCTGATGGGCCTCATGGGCTATGTTCGCGCGGGTATGCGTCAGCATTGGCATGTGTATGGTGTGATGCGTGACACGTCCGTAGATGCGTTTACACCCACACTGGGTTTTGCCGGTGGTGTTGTGAGCGCGATTGTTATTGTCTTCTTCCTATTGATTGCGATTGTTTTCTTCCTGGCTGGGCTCTCCGGTCGAAAGGATTGGGAGCCTAAATCGGGATCACGATGGGTCAGAGCGAAGGCATCCGCACCTACAGAAGACTCTTAAAAAACCAACAGACTAGCAGGTAGTCCCGTGAAACAGGCCCTGAAAATATTTGGATTCACCATTGTGGTCAGCGTTTTCTATTGGTACGTCAGTTTGTGGGTACCGCAGAAGCGAACAGAGCCACCTGAGGACATTGAGATTGCTGCCAACCTTACCATTGAGGAGATGATTCCAATTGGTGAGGAAATTGTGGCAGGCAAAGGAACCTGCCTAACATGCCATACCATGGGTGATCATGGAACCGGATTACGTTTTCCTGATCTGGCCGGTATTGGGGCTATAGCTGGAGAACGTGTTGAGGGGCAAAGTGATGTTGAGTATTTGGCCGAGTCCATGTATGATCCGAATGCGTACGTTTTGGAAGGTTATGTGGCTGGAATGCCCAACGTGGCCCGTCCCCCGATTGCACTTTCAGATCAAGAGATACTCACCGTGATCGCCTATTTGCAATCTCTTGGTGGGACGCCAACGGTCACGATGGACACTCAACTGGAATGGCAGGGGCAGGCACCTGCATCACAGGACGTTGCTCCGGTAGCGGTAGGAGGGAATCGGGATGCAGAAACACTGTTCACTGCGTACCTGTGTAACACATGTCATTCCCTGGATGGTACAGCAGGTGCCGGGCCAACGCTTCAAGGCTTGGGAGGACGTATGTCCAAAGCAGAGATCTACGAGGCTATTGTAGATCCGGACGCAACAGTAACTGAGGGCTATGTTGCAGGTGTTATGACCGTCATGCTTGATGCAAACGGTTTTCGTGAACAGGTGTCTGCTTCGGAATTGCAGGCCTTGGTAGAGTATCTGGCCACGCTGTAGGCTTACTGAATCGATATTGTTTGCACCATGAATCTTTTTGTATTTCTTGCGATAGCGGCAGCGATGGTTCTGATCCAGTTCGTGGTTACGCGCTGGGTCAAGCTTAACCGCCTGGCTTGGATGGGGATATGGTGGGTTGCCCTGTGGGCCGCTTTCTCGTACGGTATCAACCCGCCTCTGCCAAATTCAATTATCCTGCTGTTCATGGCGATCATCACGATTGCACTGGTTGCTTACCTGTCGGCGGATAACGAAGAGCTGAAACAGGCCCAGGACTCTATTGTGCGCTTTATGGTAGCCCGCCAGTATCGGGTCGCACTGCTGATTGTTCTGTTTGCGATTCCAGCGGCAGTAGCTGCCTGGACCTATGTCAGCATGAACGAGGCGCCGCAGCCACCTTCCAGCGGTCGTACGATACACCCACCGCCCCCGTCCTCCATAACCTTTGAGGGCACCGCGATTGATCTGACAACAGCCAATAACCCCATCCGTGAGCTTCAACATACGGATGAAGCGGCTTTTGCAGAGCATGTTGCCAATGGACGACGGATATATTTCGAAAACTGTTTCTATTGTCACGGGGACAATATGCAGGGAGCCGGGATGTTTGCGCATGGTTATGATCCGCTCCCGGCAAACTTCAATGATGCAACGACGATAGCAATGCTCCAGGAGTCCTATCTGTTCTGGCGCATTGCTAAAGGAGCTCCGGGACTACCGTCGGAATCGACGCCATGGTCGAGCGCAATGCCGGCATGGGAGGATTTTCTTACGCAAGAGGAAATTTGGGATGTGATCATATTTCTGTATGAATTCACCGGATTCGAACCACGAGCGCAGGGTATGCCGCATTAACCGATGACGAGGATGCGAATTTTGCTGACTTTATTGCTGATGTACACCGCTTATCCTGTGGTTGCACAGCAGGAAAACGATCTTGGCACTGAGGCGCAACGCGCTGAGGGTAAGGAAGTATATGATATCAAATGTGCGCACTGCCATGGCTATGAGGGAGATGCCAGTGCCGTAGCTACCCCTTACCTACGCCCGACGCCCCGAGATTTCACTTCAGGCAACTATAAGTTTCGTTCGACAGCGAGCGGTGAGCTTCCGACTACCGAAGATATTAAGCGGAGTATTCGCCTCGGGATGCCGTACACGAGCATGCCCGCCTGGGAGGGAATCTTGTCAGAGACGGAAATCACCAACCTGGCCTATTACCTCAAGACGTTCGAGTCAGCTTTTGACGGGCCGTATGGCAATCCTACCGTGGTAGAGATTCCGCGTGCGCCAGCCTATTCAGCAGATCCGGATCATCTGGCACGTGGGCGAGAAGTTTTTGAAGCCAATCAATGTGCCGACTGTCATGGCGAGAACGGCCGCGGCAATGGCGAGAGTGCTCCAGAACTCGTGGATGACTGGGGATATCCTATCCGTGCGGCAGACATGACCAAGCGCTGGACATTCAGAGCCAGTGCTACGCGTGAGGATGTATATCGAACCTTTATGACCGGCTTGAATGGCACGCCAATGCCTTCGTATGAGCAGACGATCGACGAGGAGGATCGGTGGGCGTTGGTGGATTATGTGTGGTCGCTGTCTAGAGATACCCCGGATTATGGTACGACGGTTATTGTGCAGGGGCAGCCAAGTGAGCTTGTGCTGGGCGAAAGCCTGTTTGAAGGAGTACCGGAAACATATTTCCCAATCGTTGGGCAGGTAATTGAACCCGGACGTGCTTTCTATCCCGGCGTCAATGGAATAAGCGTGAGAGCGGTTTACAACGATTCAGAGATAGCTATCCAGCTCCGGTGGCACGATATGACTGCGGAAACCGAAGGCATGAATAACCCGGGTATTGAAGTGCCAATGTTTGATCCAGCACAGCCGGATACCACAATGGATGGCTGGTCGGATGCGGTGGCAGCGCTCCTGCCGTCTCGTACGCCAGAGGGATTGGAACGTCCGTACTTCATGTTTGGAGATAGCAGGTTTCCGATGAGTATCTGGTACACAGATCTTGCCACGGATTCAGCCGCGGTATTAACGGGGCAGGGGGCAGGAAGGATAGCTGATAACGGGATCGCTCTGGAAAGGTCTGCCAGCTATGAGGATGGGGTTTGGACTGTCCAATTCAAGGGTCCCCGTAACCAGGGAGGGTTGACTATGCCGGAAGCGACCTTTGTTCCGATTTCGTTTACCGTGTGGGACGGATTTAGTGGGGAGCGAGGTAATAAACGCGGGCTTTCGGCGTGGTATCATTTGTATCTGGAACCAATGGAGGCGCAATCTGCGGTACTCCCCATGGCAAAGTGGTTCCTGATTGTATTGGGTGCAGAGTTGTTGATTGTGGCCTTGGTAAATCTGCGGGCACGTCGCAGGAAAACCGCTTAAGCAGTGGACAGGAGGACGTACATACCGTCGCTCGTATCGTGGAACCTGACCAAAAAGTGTAACCTACAGTGTCCACATTGCTATCTGTCTGCTGGACGTGCAGCTGATCGGGAGTTGACCACCGATGAATGCCTTGCATTGCTTGGTGAAATGCGGACTCTTGGTACCGAAATGCTGATTCTGACAGGGGGAGAGCCACTCCTGCGAAAAGATATCTACCATCTTGCAGAGGCAGCAAGCTCTATGGGCATGTGGGTTGTGATGGGCACAAACGGAGTACTTGTGACTCGTGCTGTTGCTCGCAAGATGATCGAATGTGGTGTCAAAGGAGTCGGGATCAGTATAGATTCCGCTGATCCAGATCGCCACAACGCATTCAGGGGTGGACGCAATGCGTGGCAGCATTCAGTACGTGCGCTGGATATTTGTCAAGAAGAGGGGCTGGAAGTACTCGTGCAGACTACGGTAATGGAAGAGAATTACGATGAGATTTCTGCGCTCCTGGATTTTGCGCGGGATCATGGGGCGTGGTCGTTCAATCTGTATTTTCTGGTGCAGACCGGGCGGGGGCAGGGTATGACCGATCTCTCGGCTGCGGCGACAGAAGCTATGCTTACACGATTGGTCGACCTGCAGGAGGACTATCGCCCCATGTTAGTACGTAGCAAGTGTGCGCCACAGTTCAAGCAGATTGCCTACGCTATGGGGCGTGGAGGGCTCGAAAGTGGTGGATGCATGGCCGCAACAGAATATTGCAGAATTACACCGGAAGGAAATGTCACGCCTTGCCCCTACATGGATGTCGTGGCTGGAAGTGTGCTGGAGGAGTCTTTCACGACCATATGGGATAATTCCTCTGTTTTCGCGGAGCTCAGGGAAACCGCGAACCTGAAAGGGCGCTGCGGTGCATGCGAGTTCAAAGACCTGTGCGGAGGCTGTCGGTGTCGGGCCTTTGCAGCCACAGGAGATTATTTGGCAGAAGATCCTGCCTGTGCCTATCAACCTACAGGCACAGCTTTGCCGGAGGCTGTACTGCGGTGGGATCAGGCTGCCCAGGAGCGTCTTATGCGGATTCCTATTTCGTTCATTCGCAACAAGACCCGGAAAGGCGTCGAAGCGTATGCTCGCAACAAGGGGGTATCAAGTATTACCACTGAGGTCATGAATGGCGCACTCAGTGGTATGCAGCGGGCCAAGGCATTTGGCGCAGCCCCCGTCTTTTCACGAAAACCCACACATCTCGTTTAGATTATGCCGTTCCATATTACGCAGGAATGTACGGCATGTGGTGATTGTGTAGATATGTGTCCAATTGAGGCTATAAGGGTTGACGATCCGATCTACGTGATTGAGCCCGAGTGTACAGATTTTATGGAGTGCTTGGCCTTCTGTGAGGTTGATGCGATTCAGCCGGTCCCCGAAACGGAAGAAGAGCCTATCTCGACCATTACGCCCACTGCCAATGGTTGAAAACGAAATTCAATATCTCCCCTGGCAGCAGTTTCGTCAGATGGTGCCTCCAATCCTTGGATTGGAGGTCAGGCGCCTTTCTCGACACATTGCAGTTGAGGAGATCTCCTCGGATACGCGTAACCAATTGGTTAAAACACGGTTTGAACTCAGACGGTTTATTGCCTGTGTGGAGGAGGCAGATGAAGAAGAGAGAGGTTCATGTGAAGCTTTTCTTGACGCTGCGTTATTAAACGTGGCCGCTATTAGTGATCGCCCGGAAATGGATTATGTGATTGATAGACTTCGTTACGTGCGTGATCGAATCCCCTATGTCTATTGATGCGTGGTGTACGCGCTGATGCTTATGTACAAGAAGATTTTCGTACCGGTTGATAATTCTGAGCATTCGCTCAGTGCCGTTGATATGGCGGTAACCCTTGCGGGACAGTTTGATTCGACGGTAGTAGCGAGTCATGCGTACGCGGCGCGTATGCATGACTATCGCTTCAAACAAATGGAATACACGCTTCCAGAGGAGTACCTGATTGAGGAAGCGATGGAGAAGCAGCGCAAGATTCACGACACATTGATCACAATGGGGCTCGAACTCATCAGTGATTCTTATCTGGTCGTGGCAGAAGAGCGTTGTAAAGCTGCCGGTGTTCCGTTTGAACCGAAGATGTATGACGGTAAGAACTGGAAGGTGATCGCTGAGGACATTGAAGAAAGTGACTATGATCTTGTGATCATGGGGGCACTGGGTTTGGGGGCAGTCAAGGATAGCACCATAGGGAGTGTTTGTGAGCGTGTCACACGCCGGGTACGCACGGATACTTTGGTGATCAAGAACCTTGATCCAGAAACGATTAGCGTTGACGGAAAGCCCGAGGGCAATATTGTCGTGGGAATTGACGGCAGTCCAGAATCTTTTGCGGGCTTGCGCACTGCGCTTGCGCTTGGTCAGAAGACGGGACGTCAGGTTGAAGCGGTATCTGTGTATGATCCCTATCTGCACTATGCAATGTTCAACAGCATTGTTAATGTGTTGACGGAAAAAGCATCAAAGGTCTTCAGGTTCAAGGAGCAGGAGCAGCTGCACGAAGAGGTTATTGATACCGGACTTGCCAAGATCTATCAGTCACATCTGGACATTGCGAGGCGGATTGCGGATGAGGCAGAGGTAGATCTTAAAATCACATTACTTGATGGCAAGGCATTCGAGAAGATGCTGCAGTACATCAGACGTGAAGAGCCGTGGTTGTTGGTTCTGGGACGCATCGGTGTGCACAGTGATGAGGATATGGACATCGGGAGTAATACTGAGAATCTCCTGCGCCAGGCGCCCTGTAATATCTTGCTATCCAGTAAGCGGTACGTGCCTCCTGTGGACGTGAGTGCGGAGGAGTCGATGTTATGGACGGAGCCTGCTACACGTCTCTTGAACACTGCTCCCGACTTCGCTCGTGGTATCGCACGCACGACAATTCACCGGTGGGCCATGGAGCGTGGACACTCGGTGATCACCCGCAAGATTGTCGAACAGGCCATGGGCAATATTCTGCCGCGCTCGTCCATGATCAAGATGGGCATTATTGCAGAGGATACCGCGGCCAAGGAAATCGTGAACAGGGATTCTGTAACATGGATTTGCAGCCAGTGTGGATATTCAGCACGTGACTTTGAGCCTGTACGATGCGCCGTGTGCGGTAGCCCTGCGGAGGCATTCCAGAAACTGGATAAGGAAGCGATTGTGCAGTTGGCCAAACTTGAAGGCGGTTCACAAGAGCAGCAAACCTTTGATGACGTCCGCCTGAAATGGACCAAGGAGGCGTTAAAAGAACTTCGTTCTGTTCCTGACGGCTATCAGATGCGCCGAGCCAAAGCGCAGATTGAAAAACGTGCACGTGTACAGCGTGTACCAACGATCACGCTCGGTATGGTGCGTGCAGTGTTGACCGGTAATGCCGAAGAGTTGCAAAATCTCACACCGGGAGGACACTTGAAGACGGTTGGTGAGCATGCTGATGGTTCACGTGAAGTTCCAACCAGAAAGGCTGCACAGGACCTGATACAGGATGGAGAATTTTTATGGGCGAGAAATGCTCGAGCGAGGCTCACACGGGTTCCTGAGGGCTTCATGCGTACACGTACCAAGGAGCGTATAGAATCGGTAGCGCGTACCTCCAAGACGAAACTGATCACGCTGGCAATTACCGAGCAAGGAATCAAAGAGGGGATTAAACTGATGGAGGAAATGATCCAGGAACAAGCGAAAGCTGATTCTGACAACTGAAAACCTACCACGATATAGCGTCCGATGGGGGATCTGATGTTCTGGGACAGGTTGCCCAGCAGCGCGATCGGCTAAAGGAGCGTCTGGCGCGAATCGGGAGTATTTTCGCAGTGATGAGCGGAAAGGGAGGGGTTGGCAAAAGTACAGTGACGGCCTGTTTAGCGGACGGGCTAACCCGGCTAGGTGTGAGTACGGGAGTATTGGATGCAGATTTGAATGGACCTTGCATGGCGCGCATGATGGGAGTAAAAGACCATAAGCCGTCGTCGCAAAATGGTGCAATGATTGCTGCCCGTAATGCGTATGGTGTGCCGGTCATGTCCATGGATATGTTTTTGCCGGAGGACGAAACCCCGCTAGTATGGGAAGCGCCATCCCAGCAGGGTGCCTATACCTGGCGTTCAATGGTCGAGATGAGCGCGCTTAGAGAATTGCTTTCGGACACGGATTGGGGCGATCTGGATGTGCTGCTGATAGATTTGCCTCCTGGGGCCGAACGGTTTCAGAATTTGGCTGACCTGTTACCGGATCTGACGGGTGCAGTTGTGGTTTCTACGGCATCACAGACGGCGATGACGGTTGTTTCCCGTTCGATTTCGATGGCACTGAACATCGCGGAGGTGGAGGTTGTTGGCTTGGTTGAGAACATGAGCACGATGGTTTGTCCGGAGTGTGGGTATAAGGATCGTGTGTTTATCGGGGTTGAAACGGTAGAGGAACTGGCTCGACGGCATGGCGTCCCCTATTTGGGAGCTATTCCTTTCAATGTTGGGCTTGCCGATTTTTTGGAGACTGGCAGATCCTACATTGAGATGCATGCGGAACACCCGGCAGCCCATGCGATACTGGAAGTGGCCCAACGTGTACATTTCTGGCTAAAAAATCAATCAAAATGAAGTTTTTGTGTATTTCCTGTGACCAGCCAATGGCGCTGAAGTCCACGCATGGTCCATTTGACGGCTCAATGTCCATCGTGTATGAGTGTCCGACCTGTTCGATGCAGACAGCGATGCTGACCAACAGGGCCGAGACCCAGATGGTTCGCTCGCTGGGTGTCAAGATCGGTGGACGAACTGCACCGGAGGAACCAATGGAGACCCTTCGATCAAATCTTGCATCGGGGCAGGAGGTCTCGCCTGAAAGACCAGCTCCCAGTACGGGTGGCAAGTGCCCCTTCACAGGCATGGTCAATGATGCGATCGGTGCTGCGGAGTCTGAACCGGAAAAACCCGTTTGGACGGAGGGAGCCCTGGCCCGTATTGAAGCGATACCAGGCTATATCCAACCTATGGTCAAGCGGAATGTCGAGAATTTTGCTCTCGAACATGGTTGTTTCGAGATCGATGAGGACGTAATGGATGCGGTGAGAGGGCGCTTGGGTATCTAGTTGGGTGCATACGACAGTCGCCTGGGGGAATTAAATTCCCAAGCCTATAGTTGCCTACACGGCAATACAGGTATAGTGATTGGTAGAGTGGGGAATTATATGGAAGAGCAAGGGGGGTGAACTTGTGGAATATGAAAAGCTCCTGCAGCGCCGAGCACAACTGGAACGCAGGAAATCTTCACTTCAAAAGGTAGATCAGGATCTTGAGCAGGTAAAAAGAAAAATCACAGGTGTAAAACTAGAACTGAAGAAGGCGCACGAAGAACGCCTCGAAGCCCGTAAGGAACTGGCGCGGGTGCTTGAAGATCTGAACGTAGATGTTCGTCTCGAGATTATCGCATTCGGAGATCGCGGCGACTTTGAAGCGAGGCGAGAACAATAGTTCAGTCGTGCTGGACTTCAGGAGCGCGACTGTAAAGTCCTCTGCAATTATGTCTTCACTACTGATGGTGAGGCACCTACTCAACTCCGGGAGCTTCTGAAAGCAATTCGGACGGACATTAATATTTCAAGTCATTACGGAAAAGCTGTCGAGGCATCTGATTCCAAGGTTGCATTACTCGTCGGGCAAGATAGTCTCACGAAGCATTTTTTAAGTACATAATTACCAATTAATAACGCGCTACACTAGCGGAGGATTCTTTACACACCTGCCTCAGGATATCTTATAAATGTCAGCAAAAAGTACATCTACGTGAGTTCAGAAACTTTTTCTCTTGCCTGCTTTGGTGGTGTCGTCGGGGAATCCATCATCAAGACCGGGGACAGAGCGACGTTTTTGCCTACCAATTTTGGGGATTACTCTGACATTGGCGAAATCTTTACAGAGATCTTCATCACATGAAAAAAGGGTTCTACCCCGAATGTTGTGGATAAAGGTCTAGGCCTCCGCAGAAAAAGAGAATCGCGATTCTAAAGTTTTCGAATTTTCTGTACCCCCTGCCGATGGTTTTTACTTCTTGAATTTTGCCATTGAT
>MPNB01000191.1 GCA_002238805.1 Rhodothermaceae bacterium bin80
CGTCTCCAAGGTAAATCTCTACGGTACCTTGACGAATCAAGCCGCGCACAGAGCTCCCAAGGTAGCGATGCGGCACGCTGTAGAAGTGTTTTTCAATCTGTACATGGTAATCCAGGCCGACTTTCCGCTTGCCGGTCCATGCCCCATACGCGTACGGATTCGTCGGCAAGGGGCGCAGAGCGGGCCGATCCACTTCTTCAAACCTGCGCTGTCGGGTGCCAGGCATCTTCTGGAAGGGCGTCAGGTTGAAGGCCTTGACCTGTTCTAAAATGGCGGCATTGAGCTCCTGAAGACTAAAGAACGTCACGTTGCGTAAGGGGGCCAGAATCTGACGCTGTGCAAATAATACTCCCGCTTCCACCGCACTTTTATCCCTAGGTTTTTTCGGACGGGCAGGGAGCACCCCTACTTGGTAATGCTCCGTCAAATCACGGAAAGATTCATTCAGAACGGGGACATCATCCTTTTTGAATTGAATCACGGCTGACTTCAGATTGTCCGGCACAATCGCGCGGGGCACGCCTCCTAAAAACTCCAACGTCCGGCGAACAGACGCGCAGAAATCCCGCGCTTTTTGGGTCTCGATGGTTTCTGCATACAGATAGTTGGAAGCCCCCAGTACCGCGACAAACAGCTCTACGGTTCGCATCTCACCGGTATCCGGATCCACCACACAGGGCTTCTTTCCCGAATAATCTACGAATAGTCGGTCGCCGGCCTTATGCGTATGACGTATCACCGGATCCATATGAGAAGCGCACCAACTGCGATACAGATCGCAATAGCGACTGTACTGGTACCCCTTCGGGTGCGCCGCAGTGTACTCCTTCCAAAGCTGTGCCAGCGTCAGCGTTCGGTGTTTGGTTAGTTCCAGTTGGACCTCAGCCCAGTTCGGCACAGGCCGCTGCGTCGACGCAGACCGGGCCGTCGAGGGATAAAGGATCGCCTCCAACTCCGCATCCGTCATCCCGTCAGGTAACGGCCAGGTCAAGTTCGCCACCGTGGCACGCTCAAGAATCCGGGAAACCGAACCGCGACCAACCCCCTGTATCTTATACATGATGCTTAACTGAGTTCAATTTTGGAGGAAGGATAAAGTTGAAGGTTAGAGACACAGCCGAAGTTTTTTGACTAGCCTGAATTCCCGCGTTCATTTTCTCATGTGAGGATTATGGTCGTTTAGAGAACTGTACTCGGAGGGTTTTGTTGTCAAGCCAAGGAATTTTCTGGTGTAATTCGGGGTATCCGGCAGCGATCAGGTAGCTATCTTTGGCGCGTGCACGCAACTGGACGAGGATCTCATTCTGGGTGATGGTTATCTTGCCGGTGTGTCGCATCAGGTCACGGTAGAGGGTCCGCGCCTCGGCTTTTTCATAGCCTTGTCCGACGCGCACGCCCATGAGTCGATAGAGTACGCTGGCCATGACGGTCAACTGCACATCAACG